>JBALXF010000525.1:0-2284 GCA_036961085.1 Psychromonas sp. | reverse complement strand
GCCATCTACATAAGCATTTATTTTATTATCAAAAAAAGTAGATGCTTGCCTTTTTGAGAGCGCAATGAAATAAGCAACCGGCTCTGCAGAAGGTAAGTTAACTACGAATATCAGTTTTAAAAAACTGACTGCTGGTTACTTCAAAACTACAGAATTATTCACCGCTTAATATACCTCCGCCATGGTTGCAAATATGGTTAATCATGCTAACCCTCTCATTTATGTAAAAAAAGAGAAAGTAATGGACGCTATTTTAATATTTGACCAATAATAAGAAGAGGAATTCTAAAGTGAGGGAGCCATGAAAACACTGATTGCATTATTTAAAGCAATGACCGGAAGTGTACGTGATCTCCTACCTATAGTCTGTGTGATCGCCTTCTTCCAATTAGTTGTGTTACAAGAGCCTCTTCCAAATATATTGTCCATTCTTATTGGCCTGCTTTTTGTCGCTCTAGGTCTAACATTCTTTATTTTTGGTTTGAACATGGGATTGTTTCCCATTGGTGAAAGTATGGCGCAGTCTTTTGCTCGAAAAGGCAGTGTCTTCTGGTTGATTTTATTCGCATTATGTTTAGGTTTTGCAACCACTATTGCTGAGCCCGCATTAACCGCAGTAGCTAATGAAGCTGCTCAAGTGGCTGCAGAAGGTGGCGTGATCCCGAATACTACCGAAGAGATGGACGACTACGCCAGTGGATTGAGAGTGACAGTGGCGCTTTCGGTTGGAATAGCAATTGTGCTAGGTGTGGTACGTATACTCAAAGGCTGGCCTATCCATATAATGATTGCTAGTGGTTATGTTGGAGTCGTTGTACTTACTTGGTTTGCACCTCAAACCATTATCGGTATCGCTTACGATTCCGGTGGCGTTACCACGTCGACTATCACCGTTCCTCTAGTAACCGCTTTGGGCGTGGGGCTCGCGTCATCAATTAAAGGCAGAAGCCCAATGTTAGACGGGTTTGGTTTGATTGCCTTTGCTTCGTTGCTACCTGTGATGTTTGTGATGCTTTATGGGATGGCTTTGTCATGATAAACCTATCTCAATTTATCGATACGTTTATTGGCACAGTGATCGACGTTATTCCGATTATAACCATAATTTTTGGGTTTCAAATGGCGGTTTTAAGAAAGCCTATCGCAAATTTGCCAAAGGTTATATTGGGTTTTTTCTATGTAATTTTGGGGCTGTCTCTATTTTTACTAGGGTTGGAGTTAGCACTTTTCCCGTTGGGTAAAACCATGGCGGAGCAGCTAACTGCACCCGAATTTCTTTATTCATTTAAAGATGACATGACAGCATCATTACACTGGATTGATTATTATTGGGTTTATCTGTTCGCATTTTCGATAGGATTTAGCACAACTATTGCTGAGCCTTCGTTAATTGCTGTTGCTATTAAAGCCAATCAGGTCTCTGGTGGAGCCATTAGTGTTAATGGATTGCGAGTTGCAGTTGCGTTAGGTGTAGCGATTGGAATTTCGTTAGGAAGCTATAGGATCGTTGTTGGTGATCCCATTCATTATTATATTATGGTTGGCTATGTAGTGGTTATTATACAGACTTACTTTGCGCCAAAAATGATAGTACCGCTAGCATATGACTCAGGTGGTGTTACAACATCGACGGTGACTGTTCCATTAGTCGCGGCATTAGGTTTAGGCTTAGCTTCCACCGTGCCGGGACGAAACCCTGTTATTGATGGGTTTGGACTCATTGCATTTGCAAGTCTATTTCCAATAATTTCAGTACTGGCATACGCCCAAATAACTCAATGGTTAAACTCAAGAGCAGTTTCTAAGGAGAATGATAATGCGCTTTAAACTAATAATTGCCTTTGTTGAAGATACAAAAACAGATGCTGTTTTAGATGCGGCACGCTCAGCAGGAGCAACTGGCGCAACCGTAATTAATAATGCAAGGGGAGAAGGGATAAATCCAAAAACTACCTTTTTTGGCCTAACTTTAGACGTTCAAAAAGATGTTTTGTTATTTGTGGTCGAAGAGCACTTATCTAGGCATATATTAGAAACAATTGACAAGATTGGAGAGTTTGATCAGGAGTCGGGGCAGGGCATTGCCATTCAAATCGATATTGAAGACGCGGTCGGAGTTGCCCATCAGGTTAAGACATTAACTAAGGCAGTAGAGGATGAGCTATGAAGCAGCATAAAGTAACTCGAGTAATAGATGTGATGGCCAATGCCTATGTAATGGTCGATGGAATAACAACAGTTAAAGAAGGTATTCGATTAGCACGGCAACATACCGTAAAAGCGT
>JBALXF010000524.1:0-2355 GCA_036961085.1 Psychromonas sp. | reverse complement strand
GATCATTCCATTGTCCCTGAATAGAAGGGAATATTTTGATGCCATTATCAAAGAAATAACCACCCCAGAATAGAAATCGACCTGATACATCGTCTTCATGAACATAGGTTAAATTACGCTTAGCATCACCCGCCACACCCCACTCGGCATGTTCACCTTGATTTAATGCACCAGGATGGTAAGCATTATATTCTGTTATTGTGCCACCTAATAAATTACCAGATCCTAGACCGACACCACCTTGTGCAATCAATTTAGAGAAACCATTACCGGGAATGAAAAAGAAGCTGTCAAGATTGTAGATAGCGGTTAAGTCATAACCTGTTTCCGCCCACTCTTTACCTGTTTCATCCCAGTTATCCGGCATAGTTTTCAATAAGGTAGAGAGTTCAAAGGCACCGTATGTCACCGAAAGGTTCACAGCATGCATCAGGTTATTTAGATTGGTAAGATTGCCTGTCTCTTCATCTATATCCCAACGGTCATAATCCTCATCATTTCGATCACTAGCTATATATGCAAAGTTAACTAACGTATCACCTATTTCATAATCGACAACACCAATACCTGTACCTGACATATCTGTGTAGAAGAAATCAGTCATGAAAATATAGTTATCTTTACCATAATCTCTGGTACCGCCCCATAGCGTTCCACTTGGCATGATACCGCCTAGCTCAACGTAGGTTTCACCAAAGCCCATATGCGTTGCATCGGCACTCGAGCCCAGTGCATCTTCACTACCGGTACCACCAACACCTGCGACTATTTTGATCGTTTTCTCATCATCAAATGCCCAGGTTTTGGCGAACGTTAAGCTGACATCATTATCTGCTTCAAGTCCTAATCGCCCCAACGTTTCTTTTTGCCCTGCAAAATTTGACCGTTTAAAATCATGCTCAGCACTCGTTAATACCCCTGCTCGAAAATAACCATGGAACTCAAAGCCTTCTACTGCAGCAGCGTTAGCCGCTCCAGAGGCAGTCAATCCAGATGTGGCCAGTAGGCATGCGACGGTGATTTTTGATAATTTCATTCTAACTCCATTAGTTATTTATAGTTATTTCCATACACATTGAAACATTTAAGTAAGCGCTTACTTGTAGGTTAAATAAAAATATTAAAATTTAAGTTTTGAGTTGCTGTTTGATTATTTCGATACAAATCTTAATTAAACTTACTGTTAACCATTTAATTAAGAGTATAAAGACTAAATAAGCAGCAATATGTGATCGAAACCTATAAGTAAGCGCTTTCTAATGACGAAGATCACAATGCCGATAACAATGTAATATAATTATCAATTTAAGCTAAATATCAATATTGCCTTGTACAACATCAACATAGCTTATGAAAAGAAAATGATTTAATCAATAGATTTATCTAATAAGCTATAGCGCATTAAATTTGATTGAAGTGGTTGTATTGACATATTCATAATATATTTAATGGTAGTTTATAATAATGTGAGCTAGGAGCACTTACAGCTAAACACATGTCTTGCGTGGGAGCATGTAGACGTTAGAATAAATATTTGCTACCCATAACCATCTGAAAATATGGTAGCTCTCTATCTGTAATACGTTTTAACATAAGAAAGGTAATAAAGTTGATCACTATTAAAGAAGTCTCTGAGCTTGCACAAGTTTCACAAGCGACGGTATCAAGGGCCATTAATGGTCACCCTACTGTTAAAGAAAAAAACAAACTTAAAGTGTTTGCTGCTATAGAACAACTCGGCTACAAACCCAATGCAGTTGCGCAAGCACTGGCTTCAAATCGAACAAATAGTATCGGCATGCTAGTAGGCAGTCTTGATGGCCCCTTTTATGGACAGTTAATGCACAATGTTGAAAGTGTCATACGCCAGCAAAACCTGCATTTCATCGTCACCAGCGGTTTAGAATCAAAACAGATAGAAACTGACTCTATTAACTTTCTGCAATCTAAACAAGTCGATGGTTTAATCATACATTCAGATAAATTATCAGATGACGAATTAATTAGTGTAGTAAAAGAAACGCCGGCAACCATTATTATTAATCGTTATATTCCGGAATTAGCTGAACAATGTATCACTATTAATAATGAGTTAGGTGGCTATATGGCAACCAAACACTTCTTCGATAATGGCCATAAAAAAGTGGCATGTATTACTGGGCAACTTAGCAAAATTGACAGCCGCGAACGATTACAAGGGTATCGTAATGCGATCGCCGAATTTGGTCAGACCTATGATGCAAATTTGATAGTAGAAGGACGTTTTGATCATCAAGGCAACCACGAAGTTGTAAGACGTTTATTAGATCGGGATAAAGATATTACTGCTATTTTTTGTCAAAACGATAATATAGC
>JBALXF010000523.1:0-2358 GCA_036961085.1 Psychromonas sp. | reverse complement strand
AAGCGCTTTGCAGATGACCACTCGAGCATGGGAAATAAACTAGTCGCCACGCAGTGGCATTCAAACCATGTGATAGTCGGGGTGAGTTCAGCGTCAGCTGAGTGTCACGAACGGGCTAAACTCAGCGTGCCCTGTATAGTTTGCCTACAGGAAATTGTATGGAAGAGGGAACTTTGAGAGCACTGTACTATCTCCAGAATATTGCAGTATTCAGCTATTTTTAAAAATAAGAATCCAATTTAGAAAAATTTTATTCATAATTATTAATCTAGTCCATTATTTATATCCATACAGAGTATTATTAAGCACCTGATAATTTTGTGCATTTAGTTAACCGCTTTTAATGATATAATTATCTTCTACTTTATTTTCTATAATATTCACCAACTACTCAATTAACTTAGTTAACTTTAAACTGTTATGTGGTTGTTTCATAACATTAATAATAAAGGCAAAATACTGCATGCATGCAATTGACTTACAAGATATTAAAAAAACCTATAAAGGCGGTTTTGAAGCTTTAAAAGGGATCTCCTTACAGGTGAAAGACGGTGATTTTTTTGCTCTACTAGGTCCAAATGGAGCAGGTAAATCAACCACAATTGGCGTTATCTCATCGCTAGTAAATAAAACGTCTGGAAAGGTAAGTGTATTTGGTTATGATTTAGATACTCAATTGGAGCAGGCGAAAGCACAGATTGGTCTAGTACCTCAAGAGTTCAATTTTAATCAATTTGAGCCACCATTGCAGATCCTGGTAAATCAAGCCGGCTACTATGGTATTAAACGTAAGGAAGCCTATGTCCGCGCTGAGAAATATCTTAAACAGTTAGATCTTTGGGATAAAAGATCTGGCCCATCGAGAGAGTTATCGGGTGGTATGAAACGTCGTTTGATGATCGCGCGTGCATTAATGCATGAACCTAAGCTATTGATTTTAGATGAACCAACTGCGGGTGTTGATATTGAAGTCAGACGCTCTATGTGGACATTTCTTAAAGAGCTTAATGCACAAGGTGTCACCATCATATTAACGACGCATTACCTTGAAGAAGCAGAAATGTTATGTCGAAATATTGGTATCATTGATAAAGGGCGCTTAGTCGAGAATACCAGTATGAAAGAGTTATTGGCACGACTAGATAGTGAAGTCTTTATATTGGATGTTGATCCACCATCTTATTTACCAAGTAGTGATAGTTTTAAACTGACCCAAATCGATCAGCACACCTTAGAAATCGAAGTGAGTAAACAACAATCTTTGAATAAAGTTTTTGAGGAGTTAAGTTCTCAAGGTATTCGAGTGAATAGTTTACGCAATAAAGCGAATCGTTTAGAAGAGTTGTTTATTGAACTCGTGGAAAAAGGCAGCTTACAATGATTAATAGTACCTATGCAATTGCATTGAAAACTATCTGGATAAAAGAGATTAATCGATTTACTCGAATTTGGGTGCAAACACTGGTTCCCCCTGCCATTACAATGACCTTATACTTTGTAATATTTGGCAACCTGATTGGTAAACGTATTGGGTTAATGAGTGGTTTTAGTTATATGGAGTTTATTGTTCCTGGCTTAATCATGATGTCGGTTATCACTAACTCTTATTCCAATGTTGCATCATCTTTCTTTAGTGCAAAGTTTCAGCATAACGTTGAAGAACTTTTGGTTGCACCGGTGCCAAATTATATTATTATTTTTGGTTACATAGGTGGAGGTGTTGCGCGCGGACTAATGGTTGGTTTTTTAGTTACCTGTGTGTCTTTATTTTTTGTAGATCTACAAATATATAATATCTTTGTTTTATTATTAAGTGTGTTGTGTACTTCGATTCTGTTTTCATTAGGTGGCTTGTTAAATGCAATTTTTGCGCGATCTTTTGACGATATTAGTATTATTCCTACCTTTATTTTAACGCCGTTAACTTACCTAGGTGGAGTCTTCTACTCAATTAGTTTATTGCCTGATTTCTGGCAAGGGGTTTCACTATTTAACCCTGTATTCTATATGATCAATGCGTTTCGTTATGGATTTTTAGGGTATGCAGATGTGTCAGTGGTTTGGTCATTCTCAATTATTGGGGTCTTTATTGTTATTCTGTATAGCACTGTCGCATTATTATTGAAAAAAGGTGTAGGTATTCGTTCATGATTGAATCTGGAAACTCAAGAGTTATAACCTCTAATCAACAAGGTTTGCACGAACAACTAGATGAAGTGGTATTAAAACATTTAAAACATCGTTTTCGTAAACCTTATCAGCAACATACGCTTAGTGCTTTTAAAGAGTGTGAAAAGTGGGTAGAGCAACAAGGTAAGCCGATTATATTCGACTCTTGCTGTGGTGTTGGCGAAAGTA
>JBALXF010000522.1:0-2369 GCA_036961085.1 Psychromonas sp. | reverse complement strand
ATAATAATTTAGCTTGCTGGCGCATCTATCAAGATAATTTCGCTGTCGGCTAATACTTCGATTGTGACTACTTTTTGCTTAGTAATCTCAGCACCATCACCTTTTTGCATCACGATTGACGTTTGGTTATCGCTTACTTTAATTTTGCCCGTTGATGCAAGCACATACATTTGATGATCGATATTTTGAGTATATTTAACACCTTTTTTCAGTTTGCCTCCATAAATACGAGCAAGCTGGTTGATGTATAGTGTATTGTTTGCATCTTCAGGGTAACCTGATACTAATAGTGGTAACTCGGTGCTGTCACTGCTATTAGAAAAAGGTTTGCTTTCCCATCTTGGTTTAACATTGTGTTTATTAGGCTCAATCCAAATTTGATAAAAAGTCAGTGCTTCTTTACTTAAGTTATATTCAGAATGACTAATTCCAGTACCCGCACTCATCACCTGAACCTCACCAGCTGGTGTGATCCCTTTATTACCTTGGCTATCTTTATGCATGATAGCGCCACTGCGAATAAAGCTAATTATTTCCATATTCTTGTGGGGGTGAGTAGGAAAACCTGTACCCGGTTTAACCCAATCATCATTAACAACTCGTAGAACACCAAACCCCATACGTGCTGGATTATAATAATCAGCAAAACTGAAGTGGTGACTTGATTCTAACCAACCGTGATTTGCTTTACCTAAGTTTTTAAATTCATAATGCTCGATCATAATAGTGTCCTGTTTAATTTCTTTTAAATTTGTTAGTCGCGTTTACGATTGTTGTGTACGTTTTGCAATCAAGTTATCTAATGCTAATCGACCACCACCTTGCAACATTAATGCAAAGCTAATAACTGCGAGTGCTAAACCAAATTCGTAACCGTTGTTAGTCATGAACAAACCGTTTTCTAAATGCACTGTGACGATAGCGACTAACATTGTAATACCTAGTACCAATGCCGTTGGGCGTGTTAATAAACCGAGGATAATAAATAGTCCACCAAAGAACTCTGCACTACCCGCCATTAAGGCCATCAAGTAACCAGGTGATAAACCAATTGATGCCATCCACTCACCCGTACCTTCAAGTCCGTATCCGCCAAACATTGCGAATAATTTTTGTGCTCCGTGTGCCATAAAAATAAGTCCAACAGGAATTCGTAGTACTAATGCAGACCAGTTCGGGATTGAAGTAGTTACTTTATTTAATAGTGATGCAGACATATTGTTTCTCCTAAGTTTGTTTTATTTGTTCGTTTCGTTTGAAAGTGAAGCTATTATATTTAATAAGGTTAACTATTAATAACGGTCATAATTGAACAACCAATTCAAATGGATTGAACTAATTAATTCCCCCATTACATTAGATGCATTACGCGTACTGGATGCCATTGAACGTAAGAAAAGTTTTGCAGCTGCCGCTGATGAATTATTTCGAGTACCTTCTGCTATTTCGTATACCGTCAATAAACTTGAAGAAGATTTAGACCTTGTGCTCTTTGATCGCAGTAAGCGTAAAGCGGATTTGACCGCGGTTGGCAATCTGATTATTGAACAAGGCCGCCTGATCTTAGAGGCCACTAATGAACGCACTTATATGACTAAACAATCTGCGAGTGGTTGGGAGTTAGAGTTATGTATCGCTATTGACAGTATTTTATGTTGCAAACCTATTTACGCACTGATTGTGCAATTCCAAATAGCAAATCCTTGGATTGACATTAAAATAACTGAAGAGGTATTTGGGGGTACCTGGAATGCATTAATAGCGGGACGAAGTGATCTTAGTATTGGCGTAGCGAGCAATTTATACGATAACAATTGCAAGACCCACGCAATAGGCGAGATAGTATTTGATTTGCGGTCGCTAGAGACCACCCTATTCTGAATGCCCCTCAGCACTAAAACCATTAAACAATACCGATCTGTTGTAGTAGCAGATAGTTCAGTTCAACTTGCAACGCGTTTAGCGGGATTGCTTGATGGACAACCACGTATTACCGTAGCCAGTGTTGTGCAGAAAATTGACATGCAGTTATTAGGTCTGGGTGTCGGCTATTTACCTGTCCATCGCATACAGGAACAATTAAACAGTGGCGAGTTGGTCGCGTTAACGGTAGCAAAACCTGAAATAAGAAAGATGGATTTATGCGTCGCATGGCAAAAAGATAACAAGGGTAAAGCGCTTGCTTGGTTTGTCGAACAAATACAAGCATTACAGAGCGATGTGTTTTTAGGAAAATAATAATAGATATTAAAAAACAGCCAAATTAATAGGCTGTTTTTCAATCGTTTTAAAGTGGTTAGCGATTTGACTATGTCGCATATATTTCAAACAACTTAAATATAATTTTCGCCTGAAAATTTTAGATAAGC
>JBALXF010000521.1:0-2392 GCA_036961085.1 Psychromonas sp. | reverse complement strand
GATAAAAGAGACGCCTCCAGACCTTATATTGCTTGATTATAAGCTACCCGACATGGATGGGTTGGACGCACTTAACTGGATGCAAAAAGAAAAATTTTGTTGTTTTGTGATTGTAATAACCGGACATAGTTCTGTTGATGTAGCGGTTGATATGATGCGTAACGGAGCAGATGATTTCCTAGAAAAACCCGTCACCGCAAGTCGATTAAAAACCTCCGTTAATAATCTATTAGAGCGTGCTCGTTTACAAAGTTTAGTCAATGATTATCAAAATACTTTTGAACGAAATCATTATCATGGTTTTATCGGCTCTAGTCTGCCAATGCAAGCCGTTTACCGGATCATTGACGCCGCAGCCCCAAGTAAAGCAACGGTTTTCATCACAGGCGAAAGTGGCACAGGTAAAGAGGTTTGCGCAGAAGCGATTCATGCCCAAGGCCCTAGAGCCAAAAAACCTTTTGTAGCTATAAATTGTGGAGCCATTCCACGAGATCTAATGGAAAGTGAAATATTTGGCCATGTAAAAGGCGCCTTTACGGGTGCTATGACAGAGCGTCAAGGCTCTGCATCGCAAGCACATGGCGGCAGTTTATTTTTAGACGAGCTGTGTGAGATGGACTTAGATCTGCAAACTAAATTACTGCGTTTTGTACAAACAGGTACCTTCAAAAAAGTGGGCAGTAATAAACTAGAAACAGTTGATGTTCGATTTATTTGTGCAACCAATAGAGACCCATTAAAGGATGTCGCCAGTGGTCGTTTTAGAGAAGATCTTTATTATCGATTGCATGTTTTACCCTTACACCTTCCGCCGTTACGTGAACGTGGCAAAGACATCATTGAGATCGCTTCTAATTTCCTTGCTAAGTACGCAGCTGAGGAAGGCAAGAGTTTTAACTCTTTTTCAGCAGAAGTCATAGAACTGCTCAGCGAGCAATATAATTGGCCGGGGAATGTCCGACAGCTACAGAATGTTATGCGTAATATCGTGGTATTACACAATGATCAAGTGGTGAGATTAGAGCATCTACCCGCGCCCTTAAACGCTTTAATTGATAAAATAGAGATCAAAAAAGAACAAACGATAAATAGCAACAATAATACAGTTAACCGTGATAGCAATAATGTACGCCAAGATAGTGTGCAGCGTGACAGTGTTGCGCACAAAAGTGTTCATACGATAAAACCTTTAGCGGATGTCGAGAAGGAGATCATCGAAAATGCGATCAATTTCTGTGATGGTAATATCCCTAAAGCAGCCGCGTTACTTGATGTCAGCCCTTCTACTATTTACCGTAAAAAACAGGGATGGGAATAATCTGTAATTAAAGGTTCTCAAACAGGGTAAATATAGATATATGGATAGGGATAAAGCTAAAGGTAGGTAAATGAAGTTTAAATAGCGCCTTATCAAATAAGGCGCTGAATAGTTATTATCTATACCCATGATGCTTTGTCAGGCACAAGCATCTTGAGGTCACATGGGTACAAACTAATAGCTAACTGACGCTAACTTTTCAAAATAATCAGGAAATGTTTTTGAAGTGCATTTAGGATCATTTATGGTTACCGATGTACCACTTAATGCCACCAGCGAAAAACACATCGCCATACGGTGATCATCATAAGTATCAATTGCCGCATGGTTTAATTTTTCAGGTGCAGTCACTTCGATAAAATCATGCCCCTCAACTACAAAAGCGCCGACTTTGCGTAGCTCCGTTGCCATTGCAAATAAACGATCCGTTTCTTTGACACGCCAGTTATAAACATTACGGATCACCGTTTTGCCGGTTGCAAACAAGGCAGCTACAGCAATCGTCATTGCAGCATCTGGAATATGGTTCATATCCATATCAATCGCTTTTAATTGACCTTTACTGGCTTTAATATAATCATCGCCCCACTCAATTTTAGCGCCCATTTTCTCTAGCGCATCGGCAAATTGAATGTCACCTTGTACCGATTTTCTACCGATACCCGTTACTTTAATCGAGCCACCACCAATTGCAGCAGCAGCTAAGAAATAAGAAGCAGAAGAAGCATCGCCTTCAACTAAATAACTACCAGGAGAAGTATAGGTCTGCGCCGCTTTAATAATGAAGCGTTGGTATTCACCATTAACATTTTCAACTTCAATACCAAAGTCTTGCATTATTTGTAGGGTAATTTTAATGTAGGGTTTAGACACTAGCTCGCCAACAATTTCAATGTCAGTGTCTTCATTCGCCATTGGCGCAGCCATTAAAAATGCAGTTAAAAACTGACTAGAAACACTACCGTCAATCTGTACTTTGCCGCCTTTAAGGCCAGTCCCTGTGATTTTTAGAGGTGGATAGTTTTCATTTTTTAAGTAAGTGATTTCAGCGCCTGCTTGTTGTAGCGCTTCGAC
>JBALXF010000520.1:260-2400 GCA_036961085.1 Psychromonas sp. | reverse complement strand
ACACAGATTGTTTGATTAAATTGTTAAAGAGCATTGCCTTGCGGCTAGGCGGCGTATATTACGCGCCTCACGAACTTAGTCAAGACTTTTCATTTAATATTTTATAAAGATAATTAATCTTTCTAAAACAAGAAATATCAACATTTTCAATATACGTTTACGTTATTAAAAACTTAACCTCTTTCGTTCTCATTCACTGGGTAACTTGCGTTGCGCCCTGTGTCTGTGGGGTCGCATTATAGGGATTCAGATCACATTGGCAAGCATTTATTTACAATAAAAGTTCAAGTGATTAAATAACGAACAATCAGCTTATTTTTTAACTTAAATGTGACTAATTAAGCAAGTAAGATCATAATCGTGCCCGCTATGGTCATTAAAACATTTGCAATAGCATAGGTTCCTGCATAACCTAGCGCAGGAATTGTACTGCGAGTGTGCTCATTGACTATGTCCAGTGCAGGAGCACAGGTACGGGCGCCAATAATTGCACCAATTAATAATGCACGGTTCATTTTCAGCCAATAAGCACCAACAATAAATGCCAGTAAAACAGGTAATACACTGACTAATAAAGCAGCGGCTAAAATTTTAAATCCTGATTCAGCAAAGTATTCAAAAACATTACCGCCCGCGCTTAAACCAATGCCAACCATAAAGACTAGTAACCCGAGGTTTTTCATCATGTTCAATGCGCCTTGTGGAACATAGCCAAATGTCGGATGATTGGCCCTTAAATAACCAAGGCAAATACCAGATATCAAGAGTCCTACTGCACTGCCTAAGCCAAAGGAAAGTTGACCAAAGCTCATGGTCACCATGCCAAATAATATCCCGACTATAAAAAACACACAAAACGCGAGTAGATCTGCAACTTGGCTATGAATTGAAATAAATCCAATTTTCTCTGCAAGGCGATGTACCTTAATCTTTTCACCACTGACCTGAAGAATATCACCTTTAGAGATGACAATATCATGCTCTATCGGCATTTGAATCTGTGCTCGCTGTACACTATTCAAGAAACAACCATATTCAGCTAGGTTAAGTTCTGATAGGCGTTTATCTGCAATGTTATCGCTTTTAACCACAATCTCTTCATCAACAATGCGTAGATCTAATAGATCTCTGTCAAACACCTCTTTGCTGTTACGAAAACTTGGATCTAAGCGTGCATGGCTATCAGGGAATCCTACCAATGCGATTTCATCACCCAGTTGTAATATATAGTTTCCATCTGGATTCGCTAAAATACCATTTCGACGTATACGCTCTATATGGCAACCCGTTTTACGATGGATACCTAATTCACGTAAGTTTTTTCCATCAGTCCAATTAATTAGCTCTGGATCCACTCTGTATGCTCGAATAATAGGTAAGTAGACTTTACGCTTTCCAGCTCCTCCTATACCACGCTGTAAAGCAATTTGGTGAGCACTATCTTGTAAGTTTTGTTTATGCAATTTAGGTAATAAACGCGCGAGTATAATTACACTGCTTAAACCAATTAAGTAAGAGATAGCATAACCTACACTTAGATTGTTTATTACTTGCGTATAATCGACTCCATCAGGTAGTGTTGCCAAACCTGAATTTAGGGCATCTTTTGCACCGACTAGAATGGGGGTAGCTGTTAATGCTCCTGCCATCAACCCCGCAGAGATGCCATAATCTAGGTTTAAAAAATGACCGGCTATAAAAGTAAAAAAAATTGCTGAAATTAATACCACTAATACTAAGATTAAATAATGCTTTCCATCACGTAGGAATATACCAAAAAAATTGGGTCCAGCTTCGATTCCTACACAAAAAATAAATAGCATAAATCCAATGTTTAGTGCTTCTGCGGTAAATGAATAACCAAAATGTCCGATAAGAATAGCCGCACTCAGCACACCAATCGAACTACCAATTTGGAAATTGCCTATTCTCACTTTAGCAAATAGTAAACCTATTGCTAAGACAACAAACAATAGCAAAATATCATTCTCTTGGAGCAATATCGCAACGTCAATATTCACTTATTTTTCCTAATTCAAGTAGCCATCAAAATGTGACGTAAGTCTAACTTATATTAGACGTTAACCCCATACACTTTTCCAAGTTCAGCTGTATTATTTTAATAAGTAAAAATAAATAT
>JBALXF010000520.1:0-250 GCA_036961085.1 Psychromonas sp. | reverse complement strand
CACTCTTTTACAACTTTAAAATCATTTTTTTTATGGCCCAGAATTAAAACAATAGAAGCGAGATAATTGTTTGAATTTCAGCAATACAATCGGTAGTTTATATACTCAAATTAAATTCGAAGAGAAACACTAAAACCTATGTCAAACACTAAATTTGCACTGATAATGGCACTGATAATGGCTGCCTCACCCTTAGCGATAGATGCGTACCTTCCTGCCATACCAGATATAGCTGCATTTTTTTCTGTGG
>JBALXF010000051.1:0-11178 GCA_036961085.1 Psychromonas sp. | reverse complement strand
TTGACTTCACCTCTCTAAATGAAAAGAAAAATAGTAATCAATAAAATAATAAATGTTATTCGCAGTAGCCTTCGGATAAAATCAATATCCATACTTTTATTTGATGTTTTGTTGCTCAAATGAAGTAGGAATAACCTGCACAATGGAATGTGCACACTTCTAATGTTGTTTGAATTAGCTACAGGGATTGTTGTGAGAAATAAAACTAACGTAATGAATTTTTTAAAAATTATTTTATGTACATGTTTATGCGTCACCACTAGCATAACAATAGCAAGGGATTTAGATGAAGTTAAAGAACTCGGTATATTGAGACACCTTGGTACGCCGTATGGCAACTTTGTAAAAAATATCGATCCAGATAAACAATCAGATTGGACTGGTTTAGATGTTGAATTAATACAAGGTTTTGCTGCTAGTCTCGGAGTTAAATACCAATTTGTAGAAGTTCCTCCGAAAAAAATAATCGGCGCGCTGACGGGCATAAATGTAGAGTTCATCGAACACAAAATTGTTTATGGCCAACCAAGCAATATCCAAGGCGATCTGATTGCCAGTGGAATAACGACTCTGGAATGGCGAAAAGATATTTTTGATTTTTCTGACCCTTATTTTTACTCCGCGGTCTGGTTGTTTGCTAGAGCAGACTCAGCAATGCAACCTATCACACCAAGTGGCTCAACAAAAAAAGATATCATAAATGTGAAGGCACAGCTTAAAGGTCATAGCGTACTGACGGTTGAGCAAACCTGTTTAGATGGCGGACTTTATGATTTACAAGCCACAAATGCGCATGTTATAGCTTCAGATAAATATCATAACTTGATCCCTGCTATTCTTGATAATAATGCTGAAAGTACATTGATGGATGTGGCTGATGGCTTAGCAATATTAGATAAATGGGCAGGCGAAATTAAAGTAATTGGTCCTATTTCTGAAGTACAAAGCATGGGCGTCGTTTTCTCCAAAAAATCTCCGAAACTACGTGCCGCTTTTAATAAATATTTAAGGAGGATTCGTGATAATGGCATTTACGCCCAACTGGTGAAAAAATACTACCCGAATGTATTTTATTTTTATCCTGAATATTTTTCTAATTTCAGCCCTAAAATAACTTCTAATTAAGCTTTAACAAATACTGCAAAATATTATTAATCTCGCCGATACAAGGAAGTCTGTATGGAATTAGTTGTGATTGTCATGCCGATTTTCTTAAGTATTTTTATGGGTAAAATAATCCATTTATACTTGGTTAAAAGTGATCAAGCTTGGCAAGAAATCAATAAAATTGCCTACTGGCTACTGTTCCCTTGTTTTTTATTTTCAAAAATTTCTACACTTGATTTAAATATCAGCAACCTCTCCAGCTATACCGGCGCATTGCTTGTGGGTTTTTTTGGTGCCCTACTCAGTGCTTATTTACTTTCTAAAATCAGCAGTATCAACACAGCAGCATTGACCTCTGTCTTACAAGGAGCGGGTAGGCACAATACCTTTATTGGTTTAGCAATCAGTGTGCAGTTATTTGGCTCGATTGGCGCCTCAATTGGAATCATTGCAACGGCAACATTGGTACCTATATCAAACTTAGTACTGGTGACTCTGATGGTTATTCTGGTTAAAAAAAACAGCAAAAATAATCAGATCGCAATCATTATAGAGATCTTTCGTAACCCTATTATTGTCGCTATCTTATTAGGCTTTCTGGTTAATTTTCTAGGTTTATCTGGAGATCCAATTTTCTACGAACTAACTCATATTCTTGGCCTTGCATCCTTACCCATCATTTTATTATGCGTTGGTGCCAATATTAAAATAAGTGGACTATCGCAGCATAGTAAACCTGTGCTGATCTCAGTGTTTACTAAAATGATAGTCTTCCCGCTGCTTACGTTCTGGATATGTCTGTTATTTGAACTATCACAGCAAATGACAATTATTGCGGTTATCTTTGCAGCTTGCCCAACATCACCTAGCAGTTTCCCCCTCGCTAAACAATTAGGCGGCGATGCATCTTTAATGTCTACAATCATTTCGCTACAAACACTTTTGTCAGTGCTGTCTATACCTCTGACGGTAATAATTGCGACTCACTTTTATCACTAACAAAAAAAACAGTCGCATCTGCGCAAGAAATGAGCATTTTTCAACGATGACAAATATGTCTGGAACATATTTGAATGGGTATAACCAGTCGTGAAACGATGAAGTACATGGATGTACTTCATAAATTGGCTTAAATGGCAACGGCCTGAATATTTACATTAATTGTTAATCAATTTATCTTTATAGGTCGGTGATATAAAGTTTTCCAAACAAAATATTTTTTCAACTTGTTCCTCAGAAAGTAAGCCTCGCTCAAGCACCACTTCCTTTACCGTTTTCCCCGTCTGAGCACAAATTTTACCAACGATATCACCTTCATGGTGACCAATTAACGGGTTTAAATAAGTGACAATTCCAATTGAATTAAACACATGGCTTTCACATACGCTTTTATTCACTGTAATACCATCAATACATTTATCTCGTAAGTTAATACACGCATTACCTAATATGTCTAACGATTCAAACATACACTGCGCTATCACAGGCTCCATTACATTTAATTGTAACTGCCCGGCTTCTGCAGCAAAAGAGATACTGGTGTCATTGCCCATTACTTTAAAACAGACTTGGTTAACAACTTCAGGGATCACTGGGTTCACTTTAGCAGGCATAATCGATGAACCCGCTTGCATTTCGGGTAGGTTTAACTCATTAAAACCTGCTCGAGGGCCTGACGATAGTAGTCGTAAGTCGTTACATATTTTAGACAATTTAATAGCCAGACGTTTTAATGCGCTATGCACCATGACGTAAGCACCACAATCCGATGTCGCTTCAATTAAATCTTCTGCTGGCACACAGTCCAATTTAGTGACAGCTGCTAAATATTTAACGGCTAATGCCTGATAACCAGGCGCTGCATTCAATCCAGTGCCGATTGCAGTCGCGCCAAGGTTAACTTCTAACAAAAGTTTTGAAGTGTAATTTAAATTACGAACTTCTTCATTTAGAGTAACCTTCCAAGCCTTAAACTCTTGTCCAACCGTCATTGGTACGGCATCTTGTAATTGGGTTCGACCCATCTTTAAAATACTAGTAAATTCGTTACTTTTTAATTCAAAGCCTTTTTGTAAATATTCAACACTGCTAATAATTTTTTGAATACTGTTATAAACAGCAATACGAAACCCTGTCGGATAAGTACAGTTTGTAGACTGACTTTTATTAACATGATCATTCGGGTTTATAAATTCATATTGACCTTTTTCTTTACCCATTAATTCAAGCGCAACATTAGCAATGACTTCATTGGTATTCATATTTACCGAAGTGCCTGCTCCTCCTTGAAACACATCTGAAGGGAACTGGTCCATGCATTTACCCGAATCTAAAATCAGATCACAGGCTTGGATAATACAATCAGCGACATCATTAGGTACCACACCTAATTCTTTATTAGCTAATGCTGATGCTTTTTTGGTCATCACCATGCCACGAATAAATTCAGGCTCATCGGAAATGGTTGAACGAGAGATATTAAAATTTTCAATTGCGCGAAGTGTATGGATACCGTAATAGGCATCTGCAGGGATATTTCTTTCGCCGAGTAGATCATGTTCGATACGTGTTGTTGCAGTGTTTTGTGCTTGTGTTGGATTCATATGGCAGACCCTTAACTATTAAATCTAAACTAAAATATTAATAGGCAAAATTAAGGTTATTAGTTCCATCTTATATAACCTGACTTTTAGCATGGATACTACTCTTTTCCCTCTTTATTCCTATAGTTGTAAAGTCTTAATTGTGAATTAGATCTGTATTTAATAGTCAATTTTAAGTGAAAATAAGGACATGAATTTTATCGTTTATTTATCCAACTATTATCAAGAGATAAACAAAAAAATAGCTAGTTAAATAGATGCTTAAATAGGTAATTAATTAGAGACATAAATTACTCAATATCAACGATTGTAGAGGCTGCAATGACTAAAACTATTGATCTAAAAAAAACCGAACACAAACGCTTAAGAAGTCGTTCTCATAAGCAGTTCAAATTTGGTCTTAAAATAATATATTTTTTGCTGTTCTGTTTTTTGGCCACCTTAATATTATTTCCAAAGTCAGCCATATTTGTATTTGTCATCTTAGTGGTTTTTTCAATCACCACCGCTATCGAATATCGAAACTGGAAGCGTCATGAAAGAGCACTACTAAAGGATAACAAGCATGCTTAAATAGTTTTGTATTTAGTAGCTAACAGTTAATAGTTAATAAAAAGATAAGCAAGGTAAACATTGAACAACCCCTAAAGACTGCATTCAATGAATACCTTGAAAAGCTATTTATAATGATAGTTGAACCGCTTCTTCAGACTCACGACGACCTTTAATAATAGAGGCTCTGACGTTATCGTAAATCAAGTTAAACGTGAATGCGTAAAAGGTGATAAAAATCGTAACCCCGATATCCATGATAAAGGCATCCCATAAACTAACTTCTAAGATAAAAGCCATCACGGGTATAGTGAAAATTAATAACCCGGCTTCAAATACAAGAACATGCATCACTCGAAGTGATATTGAACGTTTCTCTTTTGGGCCTTTCATAATACGGTCAAACACCCAGTTAAATAAAAAATTCCAGATCATTGCAATAGTCGCAATCACTATCATAGTCCCTGATAACGCCGCAATATCATGCTCGGTAAATACATCTAAACCTGCAATTGATAAGCTTACCGCTACGCCCTCAAATAAAACCGAATGAAAAACGCGTTCTTTCATACTCATCACTACACTCATAACTTTCTACCTATCATTGTTTAATATAAAATATTGATACGGCGATTATGACAGCTGAAATTAGAGAAGAAAGTTAACAACCATCACGATAAGTGATAGCTTAAACAGGTTAATTAAATATTAAGAGAAATTATGTATAGCTTTGAGCAATTAAAAATCTTTGTAACGGTATGTGAAACCGGCTCTTTTTCTGCCGCAGCACGCAAACTGAAACGCGCTCAGTCCGGAATCAGTCAAGCGATTGCAAATCTTGAAATTGTAATCAATCAAGACTTGTTTAATCGTGAAAAAAACATACCGACTTTGACTGAAAATGGAAAAGCATTATTGCCGATTGCTAATTCAATTCTCTACCAACAGAGATACTTTGATCAAAAAGTTGAATCATTAACCAAAGAATACGAACATGAACTGGTGATTGCAGTTGATGAGAGTTTAATGAATGATGATTTATTGCAAATTTTAACGCCATTGGCAGAAAAGTTCCCCATTACTCAGATTGAGATCATCACAGCTTCAACTTTTGATATTGAAGACCTTATCCGAACCGGCAAAGTACAAGCGGGTATTGTCTATGCGGATGGTGAATTGAAAGTTGATATGGATTTCTTTACGCTTGGCCAAGCGCGCTTTCTTAATATTGCATCGCCAACTCACCCCTTAGCTAAATTGTCCCTGGTACAAGATCTAGACTTAAAAGCATGTCGACAAATAGTGCATCGCAGTGCCAAGCAGAAAGAGCTGTGGTTCAGTTATGGAATAAGCTCTATGGTTTGGTATGCAAACACCCATAAGACCTTAGTCGACCTAGTAGCGCAAGATGTCGGTTGGGCTATCGTTCCTGAGTTATTGGTTAAACATGAGATTGCACAGGGTAAGCTCAATTCCCTTCCGGTCGCTCACGAATACAATGGTTGGCTAACCACGGTGGGATGTTTGGTTTCACGAAGTCATTCATCAGGGCCTGTATTGGAGAGTTTGATTAATACATTAAACAATTACTGTTTAAATGACGAGCATTGGCAACTAAGAAAGTAATAGCGAAGCTTTGCTCTTTTACTGCCTTTCTTTTGTTCATATAACCGTACCTAGGATATAGCTCAATTACTGGGGTAGTCTACTTTATATTAGCTATTTATCCTTAATGGAGAAAAAGATAATATAAAGCTATGGCGCTTACAAGGAAGTCTCTTCACTTCTTTTACTACCTGTCTTTACGTCTAGTTTATCCAGGTGATTGGTAGATTATTAATTGGGAAATCGCATCATAAAAGATGCTATACAGCTAGTAATTAGTAGACCAATCACTAGCTAACTAAATCACTAGCTAACTAAATCACTAACTAACTAAATCACTAACTAACTAAATCACTAACTAACTCAATGTTAGGCAGTTTGTTTTTATATATAAAAAATCCTGCAGCTCAAGCTGATATGGCCTCACATCACCAATATTTTCAGCAACCCAAGCAGGGTTATAATAACAATCTAGGTAACGTTCTCCACGGTCACACAATACCGTCACTATCGAGCCAGTTTCTCCTTTATCTAACATCTTCTTAGCCAATTTCAACACGCCAACCATATTAGTGCCAGTACTTGGTCCAACCTTACGTCCGATAATGCCCTCTAACCACAACATAGTCGCAACCGATGCTGCATCAGGTACGCGTATCATATTATCAACTAAAGAGGAGATAAATGAAGGCTCAACACGAGGACGGCCTATGCCCTCTATTTTACTTGCTATTTCGCTGACCACATTGAGGTCACCACTTTTAAAGTAATCTAAAAATACTGAGTTTTCAGGATCAACAACGGTCAATTCAGTATCTAATTGTTTATAACGAATATACCTGCCAAGCGTTGCACTACTACCACCAGTGCCAGCACTCATCACCACATGTTTGGGGACTGGATGCGGCTCTAATTGCATCTGCTGAAAAATTGAGTCAGCAATATTATTATTACCACGCCAATCCGTTGCACGTTCCGCATTGGTAAATTGGTCCATATAATAGCCATTTAACTGCTTAGCTAAGTTTTCTGATTCCGCATAAATCATCTCGGTAGACACGACTAAGTAACATTCGCCGCCATAGCTTTCGATTTGCGCAATTTTTTGTTTGCTGGTACTTTTGGCCATAACCGCAATAAATTTAAGACCTAATAAGCGAGCAAAATAAGCTTCAGAAATAGCGGTACTGCCAGAAGAGGCTTCAATAATCGTGGTATTTTGCTGGATCTTGCCATTGCATAAAGCGTACAAAAATAATGAACGAGCAAGACGATGTTTTAAACTACCCGTTGGGTGGGTAGATTCATCTTTAAGGTAGATATCAACACCATCAAGCTGTGGTAATTCAAGCTTTATAAGATGGGTATCGGCACTACGTTGATAATCAGCCTGTACTTTCGCAATTGCAGTAGCAACCCATTTACGTTGTTCATTCATAATCAATAATCCTTAATTGTCTCTTATAAAGCAATGAAGCAACTTCTTTAATTCAGTCGCTGAGAAGCCGTTCAGTTAATAACTAAAGTTTAGGTGTTATTATCAAGAAATAGTTCCTTATTTTACTTGCTAACAGAGAAAATAAAGATAATTATTCTAAAATAGAACATATATAAGATTTTTTTTCTTCACGTTAGTAAAAGGTGAATAATAATGCCTGTTAGTAAGATTGACGACATAGACAAACAAATATTAAAGCTACTGCAAACTGATGCTTCTTTATCTTTGCAGCAAATATCTGAACAATTAAATTTGACTACGACCCCCTGTTGGAATCGCATAAAACGTCTAGAAAGTAGCGGCGTAATTAAACAGCGAGTCGCGTTAGTTAATGCGCAAAAAATTGGTTTAGATCTAATCGCCTTTGTACAAATCAAAACTCAGCAACATTCCGAAGAATGGTTCCAACAGTTTGTTTTAAATATAAAGGGATTCGCACAGGTAATGGAGTTTTATCGCATGGCTGGAGAATATGATTATATGATGAAGGTGATCGTTTCAGATATGCGTAGCTATGATAAGTTTTATAAAATGTTAGTTAATAGTGTCACTGGCTTAACTGATGTGAACTCAAGTTTTGCTATGGAACAACTAAAATACACAACAGAACTACCTTTATAATAAATAACAAGCATTTTTATAGGCTAAACTGCTTATTAAACAGCAGTTTATATTATCTTGATGTAGGATAAGATTAAAAGGTCTAAAATTAGCTTAGCTTAGCTTAGCTTAGCTCTTAATATAAAATTCAACATATAAAGTAATTAGAAAATTAGTCATTATTGTTTAAAAGGATAAAATCAATGAAACTGTTTATTAAATTATTCGCAGCATTTGTAGTGTTGCTGATTTTAGGTGCAATTATCTTAGTCTCGGTAGTCGACCCCAATGACTATAAAGAGCAAATACAGACGCAGGTTAAAAATAACACCGGACGAGATCTGTTGATCAACGGCGATATCAGCTGGACATTTTACCCAAGTCTAGGTTTCAGCAGTGGTGAAATACAACTGAGTAATCCACAAGGATTTAATCGTGATAATTTACTTAAAATAGATAATGCTGCTATTGCGATTGATGTTTTACCGCTTATGAAAGGTGAGATAAAAATAGGTGACTTAACCCTGAATGGCTTAGTTATCAATGTAATACTAAATGAAGACGGTAGTTCTAATCTTGAGTTTAAGACTGCAGATACAGCAACCATATCAGAGCCTGTCGAAACCACTGCAACAGAAGAAAGCAGCAGCCAAGATCAAGGTGAAGGATTTTTTGCATTAGATAAAATTGAAGTTGCTGGTGTTAATATCAACAACACCATAATTGAAATACAAGATTTAAAAGCGGCTTCGACAACAACGGCTAATATCGAAAAAATTCAGTTAGGCAGATTTAGTTTAGGAGAAAGCACCGATCTAACCGTGTTAACTGAAGTAGTCATTGACAAGATGAATGCAAAAATCGACCTGCAAGCAAAACTTATTGTTGCTAAAGATTTCTCATCGATACAGCTGAATGAATTCCAATTAAAAACCCTATTAACAGGTGAAGATCTGCCAAATGGTGAAGTGACAACATCGGTCAACGCCGACATTGTTTATGATTTAAATAGCAACCTAGCTAATATTGACAAGCTGGTTCTATTGGTTGATCAAATCGAACTTAAAGGTCAATTATCAGTACAAAGCGCAACAACCACCAAAATCAGATTTGATTTACAAGGTAATGAGTGGGATCTGAACCCTTACCTTACTAGCACAGACTCGGCTGAAAATGGCGAAGCACCTGCTAGCACTAAACCAGCAACTAGCCCTGCAGGTAGTGAACCTGTTGAGACTGAGCCGGACTTAAGTGCTTTAAATGGTCTAGATGTTCAAGGAACCTTTGGCATCGCTGGCATTAAAGTTGATAAAATGAAGATCGGTAAGATAGACAGCACTATCATAGTTAAAAATGGTAAGGCAGAACTAAAACCACTAACCGCAAAACTTTACCAGGGCATGTTAACCTTAAATAGCTCAGTTGAAGATGCTAAAGGAAGCAATAAATACCAAGTATCGAGTAAGTTAAATGGTGTACAAATTCGCCCATTATTAACCGATGCAGCAGAAATAGATATTTTAAGCGGTACCACAGAATTTAACTTTGATGGTGCAGGACAAGGTTTAACTAGCACTAAAATAAAATCAGGGTTAACCGGTAAAGGTAACTTTAAATTGCTTGATGGTGAGTTATACGGCGTTAATATACCGCAAGAATTACGCGCACTTAAAGCCAAATTAAGCGGTAAAAAAGCACCTACCGAAGCCAATATTAAAAAGACTGACTTTGCTTCTTTAACCGGTAACTTCACTATCAAAAAAGGTCAAGTTGATAATAAGAAATTATTAATGGCTTCTCCGGTGATGCGCCTAGATGGCAGTGGCATCGCTAATATTTTAACTGAGTCTCTAAAATATAACTTAAGTGTTACACCATTATCTAAAAAAGGTGAAGAAACTGACTTGAAAGATCTTAATGGTGTCACTATTCCCTTCGTTATCAGCGGCACTTTTACTCAGCCTAAGTTTGCCTTAGATACCGATGGTGCATTGAAAGCAAAATTAGAAGCGGAACAAAAACGCTTAGAGAAAAAACTGAAAGACAAAACAGATGCTGAAATTAAAAAAGAAAGCGATAAACTAGAGAAAAAATTAAAAGGTAAACTCGATAAATTATTTGGTTAATAACTGAAAAAATAAAGCCCTTATATCTACAGATATGAGGGCTTTCTATCTTATAATAGTGTTTTTTACATTAATAAATATCCCTTCATTTGCAAACCTATGATTTAATCAACCTAGTTTCAAATAATAAAGCCAGAGGTATATGTGAGTATCACGTTAAAACAATTGCAGGTTTTCATCTGTATCGCGCAAGAAAAAACCATCACCTCTGCGGCAACTAAACTATTTATTAGTAAACCAGCAGTCAGTATGGCACTCGCTGAATTGGAAAAACAGCTCGGCCATAATCTCTTTGAAAGAAGAAAAAATCGTCTTATTATTAATGAACAAGGTAAGCTTTTATTACCACTTGCAGATGAACAAATTGAACGCAGTAAAGTGATTAATAACCTGTTCAGTCAGCAAAATAACCTATCAACTAAATTAAGAATTGGCGCAAGTAATACTATTGGCAATAATGTTGCCCCCTCTTTATTAGCTGCTTTTATTGCAGAAACAGGCCAAAAGAAACAATCCTTATTGATAGATAATACTAACTATATAAGCTCGTTATTAAAGGAATATGAACTTGATATCGGCTTAGTCGAAGCCAATACGTTTGACTCAGAGTTACACTCTAGCCGTTGGTTAGAAGATGAGATGTTAATTGTTTGCTCACCACAACACCCGTTGCGACTGAAACAGAAAGTTAGTTTAAACGATTTGGAAGATCAGCAGTGGATATTACGAGAAACAGGCTCTGGTACTCGCGAATTCTTTTTAAAAAATATTGGTGATAAGTTAAAACGCTACGATGTGTCTTTTGAATTAAATAGCACAGAGGCTATCATTAATTGCACTTCACTCGGTTTAGGGATCACCTGTATTTCGAAGCTGTCTGCATGCCATGCGTTAAAAGATAATCGATTAGCACAACTCCATTTAGCCGATAATTTGAATATCAATATGAGACGACAGTATTGGCTTATCAGCCATAAAGAGAAGTATCAAAGTCCGTTATTAAAACAGTTTATTGAATTTGCACAGCAATGGCAGCTAGAAAATTAATAGCAAACTGGTTAAGGCTGTGATCCTATTTTACGTCTAA
>JBALXF010000519.1:0-2403 GCA_036961085.1 Psychromonas sp. | reverse complement strand
CTCTTGCAGCATCTGAGTTGCCTTCTTGGATCGCTGTAATGATTGCTTGATGCTCTTCTTGAACAAGTTCTAAGCGTGATACTGGGTGGCGTAAAGACAGATTTCGTGTGATATTAATCCCTTCTTTAATGCTTTTTTCCAACGACTTTAATACAGTACTGTAAAAATGATTATTAGCGGCATCAGTAATCGCAAGATGAAAGATAAAGTCCTCATCTGTTGCAAGTTTACTTGAGGCGTTAGCAACATTCATTTTGTCGAAAGCATCCATAATAGCTTCTAATTGCGCATCTGTTTTACGCGTTGCTGCTAGACCTGCCGCTTCAGCCTCCAAATTAGCACGGAATTCAAAACATCGTTGAATATCTGCAATGCTAGATAGTGGCGAAAACTGTAAAACAACATTGTCTGGCTTCTTTATTACGTAACTACCAGAGCCTCTTCGTGAAGTGATAAGTTCATCTTCTCTTAGGCGTGCTAGTGCTTCTCGCAGTATAGGGCGTGAAACCTTAAATTCTTTACATAATTGTGCTTCAGCTGGAAGCTTGGTATTGAGTCCGTAGATACCGTCCATAATAGCCTCGAGAATCTGTTCATAGACTATCGCTCCTAAAGACTTTTGGTTGCTTTTTGATGAGGTGTTTACCTGGCTCATAATCTTGGTTCCATGAATAAGTATTTGATTTTAAATCTGTTTGCCATATTTACTTACTTATTACAGTATTTCTTTGCTGTAAGGTAGATGAGATGTTGACAACTTAATGACAACTTTACAGGTTTTACTACAAAAGTGTTATAGAAACCTTGTTTTATAATGATTTTTAAGTACTTGTATTGTTGGGATGTTTTTACAAATTATTAATAATTGATGTTCTATTGATGGCTCTGATCTGCTGCTATCAGTATAAATTGAAAGTTGAAATGAAAAATGAAGCACATTGTTAATCTTTTCCGAAAATCGACATATAAAACATAGATGCCTTATTGTCATTTTTAACTATTTATTACTAATTTGATATTTGATGGTGATTTTTACCTATATATAAGTATTACGGAAAGTTATTAGCAGCTGAGATTTGATCGCTGGCTAACATTGATTACGAAATAAAGAATGGCTATAGAAAGTGCATGTATTTGGCTTCAGTGCTTATACAAAAAAATAGGAGTCATAGGTTTGAGCGGAATTAATCTGCAATGGCGAAGCGAGCGTAAACAATAGAGATAGATTATCGTACTCGTTATTAAAAGCCTGAGAGTGGTTATCGATTTAAAGCTAAATCAATTTCGTCGTTTGTAACTATCTACAGCGATGAAGACCAAGGCAAGCATAATAGCGCCGTAGGTTGGCCATTGAATTAGCTCAATCCGCTCACCAAGTAGTAAGCCGACACAAAAAACTAATACGGGCTCTAAATATCCCAATAAACCAAATAGGCTAAGTGGTAACATTTGTGAGGCATATAAAAATAACAACATGGGTAATGTACCTGCAACCGCGAGTCCTAAGTAATAGCCCCAAGACCAAACTTCGATTTCTGACCAAGTATTAAAGGGTTGTAAATAAAACATAGCAAGTAGCGCAATTGGTAGTAAAAAAAGATTGTCTAAGCTAAATACTAAATCATTAGCCATCGGATAACGTCGGCGATACATAAAGTAAAGCGGGTAACCTAAGGCAACCACAAACACAATCCATGAGATGCCGTCGGCAATCACATAAGCATAAATCACGCCACAACTTGCAATGATGCAAGCGAACAACTGTGCACGAGTTAATTGTTCTCCATAAACAAAATAGCCTACCGCAACTAATGTTAGGGGCAACGCAAAATAACCTAAAGCCACTGACAGTGTTTCGCCCTGCAGAGGCGCCCAAATAAAAAGCCAAAACTGTGGCGCAATCAAACAGGCTGAGATGAAGAATCTAGGCCATAATCGCCATTGTTTTAATTGCGACCACAACATTGATATTCGGCCAATTATAAGCAAACCCAAAAGCATAATGACGCTGCTCCACAAAATTCTTTGTGCGGCTAACCAATGCCCAGCGCCTGCTGCAATACCAGTTTCAGGCAAAATAGGTTGAAATTGAACATAAATAGGGAGCAATGCAAAGAAGCATGAAGCTAATACAGAAGCAATCAGTCCTTTTTTGTGATCAGATATGTTCGGCGCATTAATTTTCATTTTTAAAAAACCATAAATTAGCAAATGATATAAACAACAGGTTATCGCGAGGATGACATCAGTGACAAGTAATATAATATTAAATAAAGCTTTGATATTATTTATCAGTTGTTACAAGAAAACGATGTGAATTCAGCTGGGTAGTGAGATATTTTATGGCTGGCGGTAAATGAGGTGAATATTTGCAAACATATATTTTATGTTTGCAAAATTGAT
>JBALXF010000518.1:0-2404 GCA_036961085.1 Psychromonas sp. | reverse complement strand
ACAAGGGTTGTTAGCGAGATAGTTAGAAAAAAAATAAATTTCACAGTTATTAAGGAAAATATAATGAAAGCATTAAATAGACAAAATACAGAAAAAAATAGTGTTAAACGTATTTTAATGGCGCTAGCAGCAGGATTGGCGATTAGTGTTGCCGCTAGCAAGGGTGTACAAGCGGCTCAAACCTTGCATAAAACCATTGAAGTAGAAGAGCAGAGTATTTTTTATCGTGAAGCCGGTACTGAGAATCAGAAAACCATTGTTTTGTTACATGGCTTTCCAACTTCATCGCATATGTACCGCGAGTTAATTCCAAAACTTTCACAAGATTATCATGTGATCGCCCCTGATTACCCGGGGTTTGGTAATAGTTCAATGCCTGCGCTGACTGAGTTTGAATATAGTTTTGATAACTTAGCTAAAATCACCAATGCTTTCTTAGAAAAAGTGGGTGTTGAACAGTACACCCTATATGTAATGGATTATGGCGCGCCTATCGGTTTTAGAATTGCAGCCGCACATCCTGAAAGAGTAGAAGGCCTTATCATTCAAAATGGTAATGCCTACGATGAAGGTTTAGGCGATTTTTGGCAACCCATTAAAGCGTATTGGAAAGATAAGACAGCCGCCAATGCCAAGGTACTTGAAGACAATTTATTAACCATCGCAGCGACAGAATGGCAATACACGAATGGTACTCGTGATAAAGAAACGATTAGCCCTGATAACTGGATAGTTGACCAAGCTAAATTAGATCGTCCCGGTAATAAAGAGATCCAATTAGAACTGTTTTACTCTTATGGAACGAACCCTGCGCTTTACCCAGAATGGCAAGCGTACTTTAGAGAGCACCAACCACCAACGTTACTGGTGTGGGGAAAAGGAGATTATATATTCCCGGAGTCAGGCGCTCATCCTTATAAACGTGATTTGAAAAATTTAGATTTCAACATTTTAGATACAGGCCACTTTGCCTTAGAAGAAGATGGTGATGTTATTGGCGAGCATATTCTTAAGTTCATGGAAAAGAATAAGCAAGGATAAATAAATCTAATCTAATCGTATAGCGTTGTAGTCAGTAGGTTATGGCTACAACGTTTTTTATTTTAAAATATGCTTTCAAATGTGTTTCACAAAGGATTGAGTCTCGTATTTTAAGAAACTCTGTCTGTATTCCTATCATAAATAAATAACTATTCCGCATTTCTACACAAGGTAGATCAAATTTCAATATGTCACTGATTGATAAGGAATAGTATAAAAAGTACTCTATGGTTTATTGTATATTTTTAGATGGGCGTATTTGTTGTGGAAATACGGTCGTTCAGCCTAAGAAGATGTTAAGTGTATAAGGCGTATGGCGAGTATGTTTGCTTTAATTGTTTTTACTTTTGTTATTATATTTTCACTTGTATATGTTTTTTGTATTAGCAGATTTAAAACGGCTGTAAATATGCATGACGCGGATGGTTTAAAAAAATTAGGGCTAGATACTAAGTCACAGTTTAGTTTTGAACAAAGTCGTAAAAACAAAAGCCAAGTAGTGAGCTTCTTTTTTAAAAGGCATTATTTAAAATATCCTGATCAATCTATAGTGAAATTAGCTCATTACACCTATATATCACTCATGCTTTTCTATATAAGTTTAGTGGCTATGTTTATAGTATTCTTCTTCTTTTATATCAATTGAGTACACACCTAATAAATCAATTTAATAAGGACTTAAAGCAGTGGCTTTACTCGCTTTTAAGGCAATTTTTTAGCCTGTTAATATGGATATTAGGAAAACCGAATAATTAAGGTATCGCACATATGTTAAAACTGGAGTCTGTCGACGTTCATTGCTCTGAATTACTTGCTAGCTTAAGCACAGAAACATTTATGCAAGCCTATGAAGGTGTGCATAATGCCTGTTCTCTCGAAGTATATTGTCGAGATAATTATTCAATTGATTGCATTGAATTATTGCTAAGCCAACTCAATGTCGAGGCAGTTGTCGCGTTTAAGGAAAATAAGCCTACAGGATTTTTTGTATTGAAACACCATGATTGTCCGATTGAATTAGTTGGGGAATGTACTGAGTTGAAACAAATATACGTTTTGTCCGCATATTTTGGCGCTGGTTTAGGTGAGCATCTTTTTAATGACGTCATTGAAAAGACCCTCGCAAACAAAAGCAAGTGGCTTTGGTTATGTGTGTCGGATATCAACTATCGGGCGCAATCATTCTATAACAAACTCGGCTTCGTAAAAATTGGAGTCGGTCCCAATCTGAAAGTTGGTGAGGATGTATTATCGTCTTCAATTTTAGCGTTAGATGCGGAGTCAAAGTTTGCCTAACAAGGCATATACTATGATACTGCAAGATGCAAAGTCAGCAAGGCAAATAGTGCCGAGATGCTAGGCA
>JBALXF010000517.1:0-2411 GCA_036961085.1 Psychromonas sp. | reverse complement strand
GTAACAGATACCTAATACAGGTACGCCAGCATTAAACACATATTCAGGGGCACGTGGAGAACCTTCAGCTGTAACACTTTCAGGTCCGCCCGCTAAGATAATACCGTTGGCATTAAAGTCTTTGATATCTTGCTCGTCAACATCCCAGCTCCATAGCTCACAGTAAACACCGATTTCACGGATACGACGCGCAATAAGTTGTGTGTACTGAGAACCAAAATCTAAAATAAGAATTCGCTGTTCATGAATGTTCTTGCTCATTAAGAGACCCTTTTTAATAAAAGTTTAAAGGTGGTTAACCCACCTTTGAAAAAGATTAGTACTTATACCCATGCTATTTCCAAATACAAAGTCAGCAAGACAAATTGTACCGAGATGCTAGGCATAAAATTGAAGTATAGTTATTCTACATAGAGATTTTATAACAACGCAGATTGGTGCAAGTTGACTTGCCCTATGGGGCTTCAGCTTACAAACCAGTGCTGCGTTGTAGCACTCGAAAAGTGAATAACAATTACCTCATGCTATGCCTAGCTCTGATATGTAATCTGAAGCCTGACAAAGCATTTGTAAGTAACATGGGTATATTATTAAGAACCCATACGGTAGTTAGGTGCTTCTTTAGAGATAGCAACATCATGCACGTGGCTTTCACCCATACCTGCACTGGTAATTTTAACAAACATTGCTTTAGTGTTCATCTCAACGATAGTTGCACAACCTGTTAAGCCCATAGATGAACGTACGCCACCCATTTGCTGATGAATAATCTCTTTAACTTTACCTTTATAAGCAACACGACCTTCGATGCCTTCTGGTACTAATTTGTCTGCAGCGTTATCGCTTTGGAAGTAACGATCAGATGAACCTTGAGACATTGCGCCTAAAGACCCCATACCACGGTAAGACTTGTATGAACGACCTTGGTATAAAATGATTTCACCAGGAGACTCTTCAGTACCCGCAAACATGCTCCCCATCATTACACAAGATGCACCAGCAGCAAGTGCTTTAGCGATATCACCAGAGAAACGGATGCCGCCATCAGCGATAACAGGAACGCCAGTACCTTCAAGTGCTTCAACTGCATCTGAAATTGCAGTGATTTGAGGAACACCTACACCCGTAACAATACGTGTTGTACAGATTGAACCTGGGCCGATGCCTACTTTAACTGAACTACAACCGGCTTCTACTAATGCTTTAGCACCTTCGCCAGTTGCAACGTTACCACCAATGATATCTAGATTAGGGAAAGCTAAACGCGTAGCTTTAATACGATCTAAAACACCTTGAGAATGACCGTGTGAAGAGTCAATCAATAATACATCGACACCTGCTTCAACTAATGCAGCAACACGTTCTTCATTACCTGCGCCAGCGCCAACTGCAGCACCTACACGTAAACGACCTAATTCGTCTTTACACGCATTGGGTTTACGTTCTGCTTTACGGAAATCTTTAACAGTGATCATGCCGCATAGTTTAAAGTTATCGTCAGTCAATAAGACCTTTTCGATACGATGCTTATGCATTAATGCTTCAATTTGATCACGTGGTGTATTTGGTTTTGCAGTTACAAGGTCTTTTTTAGCCGTCATAACTGAAGATACTGGTTTAGTAAGATCAGTTTCAAATAAAACGTCACGGCCAGTAATGATACCGACTAATTCACCTGAAGCTTCAACAACAGGGTAACCAGCAAAACCATGTTTAGCGGTTAATTCTTTAATGCCTGCAAGCGTTGTTTCAGGAGAAACTGTAATTGGATTTGCGACTACGCCACTTTCATGAATTTTAACTAAACGAACTTCTTCCGCTTGTAATTCAATAGACATATTTTTATGGATAAAACCAATGCCGCCTTCTTGTGCTAATGCAATAGCAAAACGCGCTTCAGTAACCGTATCCATTGCAGCCGAAACAACTGGAATGTTTAACGTGATATTTGGCGTAAGCTGGGTTTTCAGATCAGCAGTATTTGGAAGTACAGTCGAATGACTTGGTACTAATAACACATCATCAAATGTTAATGCGTCTTTGGCGATTCTTAGCATTGCAATATCTCACTTATAGTTGGGAGTATTTTGGATATACCCAAATTTCTTGGGTATGATATTGCGAACGGATTTTAAGCTTAATAAACACGAACTACAATTAAAAAATGACGGATAGCGCAAGTTTTTTCTGCTTTTGCATAAATTTTACTATTCAGTGAGATAAAAAGAATACTTTAGTCGTGCAATCTTACATTTAGCCATTACAATTGCCTTTCACTAAGCGTTTATTTGTTAAGGCTCGTACTATTTAGCATCTATTCAAATTTGAGGTGTTTGTATAAAAACACGGAGTAAATGCTCTGGACTAAGCCATTTATGCTTAGTTCAAGGCGAAAAAGCGCAGTTTAGTGG
>JBALXF010000516.1:0-2429 GCA_036961085.1 Psychromonas sp. | reverse complement strand
GGTATTAACCTAGCATCATCTAAATATTCTTGAGTTAAGAACACAGGTAAATATGCGATGCCTAAACCTTCTGTTGCCATTTTTGCGACTATGTCACCGTCGTTGGCTTGTGTAAAAGCATCGATTGAAACATATAAATCTTTTTCATCTTCCTGATAATGCCACCGCAGCGGGTTTCGATTAGAGCTGTCTACAAGGCAGTGGTGTTTTTGAAGTTCTTTGGGGTGTTTAGGTTTTCCGTATTTACTTATATATCGGGGGCTGACCACAAAGCTCACTTTCGTTGAGCTGTATCGTCGAGCAATAAAACTAGCGTCTGGTAAATCACCAACCCGAATCGATAAATCGATACCTTCTTGCACCATATCTACAAATCGATTGACAAATAACCACGATATTTTGACTTGGGAGTGTAAGTTCATGAACTCACTTGTTGATTTTAAAAAACCTAAAGAAGCCGAACCACTGGGTGCCGATATAGTTAAATGGCCAGATAATACCTTATTCAAATCATCTGATTTATTTTCTAACCGCTCAATACTGCTTATTATATTTTTGAACTGTTCAAGATATTGTTTACCTTCAGCTGTAAGGCTCAATGCCCTTGTGCTTCGATAAAGCAATTGACAGGAGAAGTGCTCTTCCAAATCAGAAACCTGACGACTTATGGCAGATGTAACTATATTCAACTCTCTAGAAGCAGCACTAAAACTGCCTTTTTCTATCACGACATTAAATGTCGTCATCGCTTTCAATAAATCTATCTTTCTTTTCATGAGAACAGTCATTTCTTTTTTAGGTTATTTTTCTATTTTAGATTCCCAATATAATACTTGCAACTTAAACAAAACACATTTGGAGATTTATATGAAAATTTTATTAGTAGGTGCTAGCGGCACAATTGGTCAAGCTGTTGCTGCAAGTCTTAAAGATAACCATGACGTAATTACAGCCAACTATGCTAAAGGTGATGTTCAAATTGACTTAGGAAACCCTGAATCAATTCGTACTATGTTTAAAGACATTGGCAGGGTCGACGCGGTTATATCTACTGCTGGAGTAGCTGCTTTTGCTGGGTTTAATGACTTAACAGATTCTGACTATCAAACAGCACTAAATAACAAATTAATGGGCCAAGTGAACTTATTGCGTTTAGGTAAAAACTTCATTAATAATGGTGGTTCAATCACATTTACATCGGGTGTTTTATCAAGAGAGCCAATGCAAGGTAGCTCGGTAATCAGTATGGCTAACGGCGCTCTTGAGAGTTACGTGAAGGCCGTTGCTTTAGAGATAAATGATTTTAGAGTAAATGTTGTGGCGCCCATATTTGTAAAAGAAACAATGGCAATGATGGGAATGGATCCAGAGTCAGGAATATCGGCAGAAAATACCGCTAAGGCTTATGTTGCGGCTGTTACTGGTGATATGCACGGACAAACATTGGATGCACCAGATTACCTATAACCCTAAATATACTGTCAGTTATTTAAAATACACCTGGAGATAATTATGACAAATACCTTTGAACTACCCTGTCGTGAAGGAAAGCAACCTAAAATTGGACAAACGCCTCCTCAATTACAATATTCGGATTTTGGATCTGATCAAATACGATTAAAGTTAAAGGAGTGGTCGTTTAGCACATTTCCAAACGTACGAGAGCATGACACCTTAATTTCAGTGCCTACATCAAGAGCATTGTGGTTAGATGAAAAAGTTAATACTGCTCATAAAGATGCGTTTATGCCTCCATCACACAGTAGGGAGTTTTGTCACCTTCATGAAGATGGAAGCTTTCACACTGTTGTGGCTGTTGCTATTGAAGATGAAATTATTAAAAAGCAATGGGGTGTCAGACATATGTATTATAACCAGGGGGTAAAAGAAATGTTAGTTTATGCTCCTCGTAATGAAGATGAACTGATCATTGCAAAAAATATTATTGTGGAATCATATCGATATGCATCTGGTAACATCGAGTTTATACCCAAGTTATAAAGGGCTAACAATGTAGTCAAACGGGCGCTAATTCACAATGCTAGTAAGGTGTTGATAAGTATATTTATTATTAATTTATCGAGCGAAGTAAATGGTGCCCAGATCGAAACAAGTTATTCATCACTCATGGCAACTCAAAAAACGTTGAGCTTGACCATGGGACTTGAACGTCCTAAATTATCAAGTTGAAATAGAACTGTATCAGCTTATTAATAGAGAAAATCCCTAAAGCGATTACCCGCTCCTCATAATGCCTTGAGCCATAGAAAGCAGTGCCACGATCAAGGTAAATTTAACTCTGCTAGTCTTGCTTGCGCTTGCGCTTCATCTAAATAAAACTCCCCAATATTACTGGTCCACATGAAGCTATCTAATTGAAGAACTATAGATGAAAGTACAATCCAATCACGTTCATAAATATCTGGACC
>JBALXF010000515.1:0-2438 GCA_036961085.1 Psychromonas sp. | reverse complement strand
ATATGTAAAATATCACTCACTTCTATATTTAAGCGTGTTGCTGCTTCAATGAACAAGTCTGCCGAAGGTTTGGATTTTAGGCCATCACCTGCTTTTAGAATGAATTCAAACTTATCATCAAGTTGAATTTGAAATTCATCAACATTACCATTAGTTAATGCAATGACAGGGAATGACTCTGCTAATTTATCTAATAGATTCAAACTTGCTTGTGGCACGATAAAATCACTGCGTAGTTTTAAAAACTGTTTAAAAGCCTGTTTACTATATTCAATCGCTTTATATTTAGGGATACCATAAATCGTCATAATGCGAGTCAATGTTTGAATACGCCATAAAGAAACATCATGTGCGACTTCTGGAAACTCTGCCACTTCGATATCTTTATATAACAGCCATTCTTTTTCTGTTAATTGCTCAAGTTCCGGGTAGGTTTGATTAATAAACTCAAGTATTGAAGCATTTGCCTTTTTAATGACTGGGTGGTTGTCATATAAAGTATCATCAAGATCAAAGCTAATCGCTTTAAAAGGTTTAATTGGACGGTAGTACTTCATAAATGTTTATCCCACTTAATAGTCTTTTATTGGTAATTATTTAGGTAGCAGTCATTTTAGCTTATTTACGGCGTTTAGCTCTAGGATGTGCTTGATCGTAAACTTTAGATAAATGTTGAAAATCTAAATGGGTATAAACCTGTGTTGTGGCTAAATCGGCATGCCCTAATAAGGTTTGTACCGCACGTAAGTTGCCACTTGATTCAAGCATATGGGTAGCAAATGAATGGCGTAATTTATGAGGATTGATATGCCCAGGTAGATCCTGAGTGATTCCCCATTTTTCCATTCTAGCTTGTACATTGCGCGGCGATATTCTGTTTTTTTGCTTAGAAACAAACAGTGCTTTTTCGCCTTTAATGCAAAATTCAGGACGCACTTTTAACCAATTTTTAATGGTTTTTACAGCACGCTCGGTGATTGGTAATAAACGTTGTTTACTACCTTTACCTGTCACCATTACCTCTTTAGCCGATAACTTTATATCAGCTAAGTTAATACTAACTAACTCACTAAGCCTTAACCCTGATGAATACATCAACTCCATCATGCATTGATCTCTAATGCTTAATGGATCTTTATCGTTGATATCAAGTAATTGAAACATATCATCAACAGGAATGTTTTTTGGCAGAGGTTTGTCTAGCTTAGGGGCTGAAATTCCCTTGGCTGGATTGTGCGTTAATAGATCAATATGTATTAAATAATTTAAAAATGAGCGTAATGCCGAAAGCTTAGTCGCGATAGAACGTGCTTTAATACCACGTTGATGAATTTGTTTAATTAATAAACGCACCATTTGACTATCTAAGTTAACCCAGTCTGTTAGTGGTTTTTCATCCAATAATAAAATAAATTCAGCTAAGTTTCTTTGGTAGTTTACAACGGTTATTGGGCTCAAACCACGCTGGCTGGAAAGATGATTCAAGTATTGGTCAACAAGAGGTTGTAAGGGGCTCATATTAGTACTCGCATTATTTTCTTCAAAAGCAAAAAAAATGCCATTTTCATCTAACGTAAAAATGGCACTTAAAAATTAATTACAGCTAATAGCTAAATTTACACTTGAACTTGCCCATCAAAAACAAACTCTGCAGGACCGGTCATTCTAACACTTTGCCCAGGTTGCCAGAAAAAGCGTAATTTTCCGCCAGGTAATTCGATTGTACAATGCGTATTTAACTTACCTTGTAATTGCCCTATAACAGCAGCCGCACAAGCACCGGTTCCACAAGCGAGCGTTTCTCCAACACCACGTTCCCAAACACGTAAACGAGCGTAATCTCGACTTTGTATTTCTAAGAAACCCACATTTACTTTATTTGGGAAGCGCTCGTGGTTCTCCAGTAATGGGCCTAACTCTTCAACCGGAGCGGTATCAATATCATCAACTAAAACAACACAGTGAGGATTACCCATAGATACAGCACCACATAACACAGTATGTTCTTCGGCACGTAGAATATAGGTTTTTTCCTCTTTCTGAGCGACAAACGGTATTTTAACTGGGTCTAATATAGGTTTCCCCATATCGACCGTAATATTACCATCTTGCTCTATTTTTAATTGAATCTGACCATTTGCAGTGCTGACATTGATAATACGTTTTTGTGTTAAACCTTTCATTTTAACAAAACGAGCAAAACAACGTGCACCATTACCACATTGCTCGACTTCACTACCATCGGCATTAAAAATACGATAATGAAAATCTAGATCTGGATTATAAGGTGGCTCGATCATTAATAACTGATCAAAACCAATACCCCTGTTCCGATCTGCAAGACGGCAAATGGCATCCTTAGATAAGTAGACATTTTGCGTAATGTTATCAATGACCATAAAGTCATTGCCTAAACCATGCATTTTTGAAAATTGAAT
>JBALXF010000514.1:0-2448 GCA_036961085.1 Psychromonas sp. | reverse complement strand
TTAAAAGATCCTTAACCGATCGGCATTGCACATAAATGTGAGGCTTTCGAAGAGGCTAATAACTATACCAATTATTTAGCTTGTGGACGCATATGTGGGAACAGTAATACGTCACGGATAGTATGGCTATCTGTAAATAACATGACTAAACGGTCGATTCCAATACCTTCACCCGCTGTTGGTGGTAGACCATGCTCAAGTGCTGTAATGTAATCTGCATCATAAAACATAGCTTCATCATCACCCGCATCTTTCTGTGCAACTTGATCCATAAAGCGTTGTGCTTGATCTTGTGAATCATTTAACTCAGAGAAACCATTAGCAAGCTCACGACCACCAACGAAGAATTCAAAACGGTCAGTGATACTTGGATCGTCATCATTACGACGTGCAAGTGGCGATACTTCCGCAGGGTATGCAGTAATAAATGTAGGTTGCATTAATTGATGTTCAGCTGTTTCTTCGAAGATCTCAGTTAAAACTTTACCTTCGCCCCAGCTATCTTTAAGGTTTACATTTAAACGTTTTGCAAGTGCTTTTAAGCTTTCCATAGAATCAAGTTCGCTAGCTTCGATGCCTTGATTGTATTCTAATACAGACTCTTTCATCGTCATACGGATAAACGGTTGACCAAAATCAAACTCTTGTTTACCGTATTTAACAATACTTGAACCTAATACATTTTCTGTAATGGTACGTAACATGTCTTCTGTTAAATTCATTAGATCAATGTAATCAGCATAGGCTTGGTAGAATTCGATCATAGTGAATTCTGGGTTATGACGTGTTGAAACACCTTCGTTACGGAAGCTACGGTTAATTTCGAATACACGCTCAAAACCACCTACAACTAAACGCTTAAGGTTTAATTCTGGTGCGATACGCAAATACATAGGAAGATCTAATGCGTTATGGAATGTTTCAAAAGGTCTAGCCGTTGCACCACCAGGAATTGCTTGTAACATTGGCGTTTCTACTTCCATGAAATCACGTTCATTTAAGTAGTTACGGATAGCAGATACGATCTTGTTACGTAAAATAAAGGTCTTACGAGACGCTTCATTTGCAATTAAATCAAGGTAACGTTGACGGTAACAAGCTTCAGTATCAGATAGGCCATGGAACTTATCAGGTAACGGACGAAGTGCTTTAGTTAAGATACGGATTTCACTTACTTTAATACTTAGTTCATTAGTTTTAGTTTTAAATAAAACACCTGTTGCACCAACGATGTCACCCAAATCCCACTTTTTGAATTCAGTGTTATAGAAACCTTCAGCTAGGTTATCACGTGCAACATACACTTGAACCTGACCACCCATATCTTGAATAGTAGCAAAACTTGCTTTACCCATAATACGGCGAGTCATCATACGACCTGCAATGCTAACTTGTACTGCTAGCTCTTCTAATTCTTCTTTACTTTTTTCATCGTATAACTTGTGTAAATCATCAGAGATATTTTCACGACGGAAATCATTTGGAAAAGCTTGTCCTTTTTCACGCATCGCATCTAATTTTGCTAATCGTTGCGCTAACATTTCATTTAGCTCTTCTTGTGGCGCTTCTGTTTGATTTTGCTCTGACATGTTAATTCCTATTATTTTAAATACATTCCACGCGGTGCGTAAGAACGAGGATTTATCTCATTAAGTTTTTTATAAACCTGATTTCAGGCTAGCTTCGATGAATTTGTTCAAATCACCGTCCAATACAACTTGTGTATTTCGGTTCTCTACGCCCGTTCGCAAATCTTTAATGCGCGAATCATCTAATACGTATGAACGTATCTGGCTACCCCAACCAATATCTGACTTACCGTCTTCACTGATCTGTTTTTCGGCATTTTGTTTTTGCAGTTCATGCTCATACAATTTAGCTTTAAGCTGCTTCATTGCCTGATCTTTATTTTTATGTTGCGAGCGGTCATTTTGACATTGCACCACAATATTGGTTGGAACATGGGTAATACGTACCGCTGATTCAGTTGTATTAACGTGCTGGCCACCTGCACCCGATGCTCTGTATACGTCTATGCGTAACTCTGCAGGGTTAATCTGAATATCAATGTTGTCTTCGATTTCAGGGTAAATAAATGCAGATGCAAAAGAGGTATGACGTTTGCCAGAAGAATCAAAGGGTGATTTACGTACTAAACGGTGCACACCAGTTTCTGTACGTAACCAACCGTAAGCATACTCACCACTAAATCGGATAGTCGCGCCTTTAATACCAGCTACATCTCCGGCTGAAACTTCCATTAATTCGGTTTTATAACCATTCGCTTCGCCCCAACGTAAGTACATACGCAGTAGCATATTTGCCCAATCTTGGGCTTCTGTACCGCCCGAACCAGATTGAATATCTAGATAACACGAGCTTGCATCATGCTTACCAGAGAACATACGACGGAACTCAAGTATCTCTAATTGCTTTTCTAGATCGTCA
>JBALXF010000513.1:0-2463 GCA_036961085.1 Psychromonas sp. | reverse complement strand
CAAGAATTACCTTAGTTTTATTAACTGACTCTGGTTAATTCAATGTTTCATCTCAACCCTAAGTACAGTTTGATAGCCAGGGGTTAACGACAAAAATATAAGATATTTGTGGTTACAGATAAACGTCAAGATAACACTTTTATTTTGACGTCTATTCTTATTTATAAATTTTTTGAAATACACAAGGGAAAACTTATCAGGAGGATCAACACTTTGATTTCAAATCAATAGTATTCATAAATAATCTTGGATCATCAATTTTATCTAGCATTGCAATACTCGGTAAACAATCGTCATCGACATAATCAACATAGTCAGCCACCGAGTCAAAAATTAAAATATCCAATGCTAACCTATCCAAGCCGTATAGACCACGATGGAGCATATCAGCTGAAAATACCAGTAAGTCCCCCGCTTCTAAACTAATTTTCTTACCACCAGAAAGATTTTCACTACTTATTCTCCCCTTGATTTCTTGTCGCACATTAAACTCTTCTTCATTGTCCCAGCGCTTATGTGTGCCTGGTATCAGTTCCATTCCTAGTTCATCATATAAAGGCACGCGAAGGTGCAATACCTGAGTCTCTTCAATTACTTTTTTTTGCGCTGTAACATCATGATCATATTGACAATCTCGATGCCAAAAATCTTTTTGTTCAGGGTTAACCGGGTTAAAAAATAATTGAGTATTCATAAAAGCGGGCTTAGTAGATATAACTGATTCCACAATGTCCATGATTTTTTTTGAGCTGATGAAATTAAACAACTTCAATCTATCATCGCACTCTAGGTATTCTGTTCCAGTAATGACCGAAGAGTTAAACGCCTCTTCTCGATAAAACTCCGCATTGTCTTGTTTCCACAACTCATGAAATTTTAAAACGACTTCTCTAAGAGATGATATCTCAGATTCGCTAAAAAAGTTCCTTAGTACAAAATAACCTTGTTGGTCATACTTGTTATTCAATTGACTATGATTGTTATTGTAATTGCCTACCATTAATCGCTATTGCCTCAATTTTATTATATGGACTGCACTGACCAGACTTTATTCGATAGCGAAACAAGATCTCACTATTATCATCGCTAACGCGCCGTATCATAACAATTTGCTTGAGTTGTTGCTCGTTCACAGAGCATTAAAATAGCCTGATAGCATTTTAGCAAAAGGACAAGAGGACAAGAGGACAAGAGATATTAAAAAGAATCACAAAAGAAGGTTTGTAACAGATGAAAATCTAGTTTTATCAAAAAAAACTAAAAATAGAAATACAAATCAATCGCGTGAGAATCAGATTGTTTATAAGGAGATAGTTTACAAAGTAATATCTCAATAGGAGAGTCAGCTATATCCATAAAATAAAATTATGGATATAGCTGTTCGTTAGATACACAAGATACTGCTAGCCCAAAAAGGCTATGTAGCCTTGCAAAATAATTAAATTAGTAATATCAATAAAGAACGCACCAACAATAGGCACTACCATAAAGGCTTGTGGTGAAGGACCATTTCTAGAAACCAATGCCCCCATGTTCATTACTGCTGTAGGTGTTGCTCCCATACCAAAACCACCATGTCCCCCTGCCATTACCGCAGCATCGTAGGTTCTCCCCATCACTCGGAAAGTAATAAAATAAGCAAATAGGGCTAATACAACAGTTTGAAAAAGCAGAATAATCAGCAGTGGAATCGCTAACTCAAAAATCTCCCATAACTTCAAACTCATTAACGCCATTGATAAAAATAGCGATAATGAAACCGTACCTAAAATATCAACAGTTTCAGCATTTACTTTATAAAGTTTACTGGTTTCGGTGACGTTAGTAATAACAACACCAATAAATAACGCATACACAAAATTAGGGATTTTTAGATAACTAATATCAAAACTATCCACAAAATCTTTGGCATATCCCGCACCTACTACACAAATTAATAGGATAAATAGTGTCTCTGTAATTTTTTTAGCGGTAACTCTATCTTCTTCTAATTGGTTATAAGTAACTAATTCTGGATGCGTATCATGGTGATTTGCACCTTTACCAAATTCAGATTCAAGGTTGTTTTTATTGATTAAACGCTGTGCAACGGGTCCCCCTATAAGGCCCCCCATTACCAAACCAAAAGTAGCCGCTGCCATCGCAAACTCCAAGGTTTGTAATCCATAATCATCATTAAAAGTTTGTGCCCAAGCTGCTCCAGTGCCGTGGCCTCCGGAAAGCGTAATTGACCCAGCAATCAAGCCAAATAAAGGTTCAAGTCCTAATAAAGTCGCAAGTCCAACCCCGACTCCATTTTGAATAACGATATATAAGGTCGCTACACCTAAAAAAATAAATACTTTTTTACCGCCCTGAGCCAATAATTTAAAACTTGCAGCCAGACCTATGGTACTAAAAAACAGCAACATAAAGGTTTCTTGTAATGGGAGGTGAAAGTTAACAGTGATACCTCTTTGGTGC
>JBALXF010000512.1:0-2471 GCA_036961085.1 Psychromonas sp. | reverse complement strand
CAATTCAATAAGGATTCTATTTCATTTTTTATTTTGTCTGATAGATTTAGATTAGCTTTAGGGGAAGGCAGAAACTCTTTGGGATTTGATGCTTTGCTTTTATGGATATAACTTTCGGTCATACTTTTTGTGTTGTGTCCCAGAATTTCCGATAAATATTTATGATCAACTTGTTTTGAAGAAGTTAATGACATGTTTATGGCATAGTTATGTCTTAGAGAACTAATAGTTATTGGTAATGAAATACTATCACTTGCACTTTTAAATCCTTTTGTCACAAATTGCCTAGAGACAGGTGATGCGGGCTTATTTTTTTGGTTCCTACTATTTCTCGATTGAAATACAAAAATGTCATTTGGATATGTATTCTTTAATCTAGAAAACACCTCCATGCATTCATCATTTAACATGAAATGTGTAAGTATGTTCGGTGCTCTATTTTTTCTAGAATCTATAGTTATTGAATTAGGTGTAAAATTAATATCCGTATATTTTAGTTCTAATATTTCACTAGATCTCATCCCTGTATTGGTGACAATCGTAAATAAATCTACAAGTTGAGTGTAACCTTTTTCTTTAAGTGCAGATTTGAAATTATTTAAATCTTGAGCTGTTAATCTTTTGCTGTCTTTCACTTTATTCATCACATCACCCATACTTGTCGTTATTTGACATATTAGACAAGTATAGGTGGTATTAATATATTTTCAATATAAAACTGAAAGTAAATCAACTATTGTGTTTATCGCCTTTAAATAGACCGTTTTCATATAACTAAAACGTTGAATTACTAGCATTTGATACAACCGAAGAGGATACAGACTCTCTCCTATAAATGACGGTTTAGTCGGAGCAGCTGACGTTACATGCTTCAAAAATTCACATAAATTCTAACTCGCTTTGTGCCCCTTTGCGAGTTAGAAAGCTAAGTCATAATCGCCCCCAAAGCAATTTAGAAACTTACAAAGTGTTTAGTAAAAGCTAGGAGGTCCAAACCCTTGAAACAACAAAGCCTCTACTATTGTCGAGGCTTTGTCTAGAAAGTGGCAGAGGTAGAGAGATTCAAGCTCCCAACATACGGATTTGGAATCCCAACATTACTGGTTACTCCATCAGTGTAGGACACTTAACGCATTGTTTTAATTGACTTGATTATTTAAAGTTTAATACGATTTAGGAAGGTTTACGCCAAAAAATCAAATCATTTAATCGTTTCACGTAATAAGTGAACTTGAATAATTTATGAGAATCACCTCTACTCTCGAAAAGAACTCAAGCTCTTCTAATAGCGTAAATTAAAAACATTTAAAATTTCATAACCTAGTCCTAGTATGAGAGTGCGAGCATCTTAAGTTTATCATTTGCTACGGAGCACAAACTTCCTTAGCGGTTCGAGGTGCTGAGTAGTTACCAATTTTTTTGGTAAAGGGCTTTTTTCGTCCTATACTCTGCTTTAATCGATCTCTTCTTAGCAGTTGAGGAGCACCAATAAGCCTAGATAAAAGTCAATAAGGGTAAAGGTCGATGAGTATAAAACTCGCTAAGAAATCCGTATTAGATATAACTCTGATCGGTCAAATCAGAATGGGTTCCCAAGCGGGCAATGTTGAAGTGCTGCACAATTGGACATCCGGTGGTAAAGCATATTCATTCTAATAATTCAGCCTCTAAAACGGAGGGAAAAAAACATGCCTTACACACGCTTTAAAGTACCAACTTCATTCACCATGGGAACCTTGGCGCTGGGAATAGCGCTGGCGACTGTTCCGGCCTTTACCGCTAACGCAGCTCCGCCGCAACAAATAGATCCCATGAATCCCGACTTCGGTCCCAACGTTATGATCTTCGATCCGAGCATGGATATAAGTTCTATCCAAGCAACAGTTGATTCGATTCACACCATGCAGGTTAACGATGAAATGGGCGAAAGGCGCTACAGCCTTCTCTTCCTACCGGGTACGTACGGTACCAGCACGGATGTCCCTGTAGGGGATCAGGAGCCGCTGCACGTTCAGGTAGGCTACTATACTCAAGTCGCGGGCCTAGGCGCTTCTCCGGATGATGTCCAGATCAATGGGGCGATCGAGGTCTACAACCAGTGCTTTAACGATCTCAGCAACCCGGAGTTCATTGGTTGCTTCGCGCTGAACAACTTCTGGCGCAGTCTGTCTAACCTCACTATCAACGTCAACACTTACGGTCAGGGTGGTTGCGAGGCCTCAGCCAACTTCTGGGCGGTATCTCAGGCAGTCTCAATGCGCCGGGTAGACGTCAAGGGCGGAAATCTTACGCTTATGGACTACTGCACACAACCGTCTTTCGCCAGCGGCGGCTTTATCGCCGACACAAGGGTCGCAGACATGTCGGTGGCTAACCAAGACTTGGTCAACGGCTCCCAGCAGCAGTGGTACACGCGCAATAGCGTGGTCAATAACTGGACGAATCCCGTGTGGAATCAAGTGTTCTCAGGC
>JBALXF010000511.1:0-2484 GCA_036961085.1 Psychromonas sp. | reverse complement strand
TGAAAAGAGGAGGAGGGTTTATACCAAGTCGTCCCATTATTTTCGAATTTGGGGTAGATAGCATCAGTATCCGTTGCATTAGCTTGTTGTGAGTAGATAGGTAAAATGATTAATATAGAAACAATAGTGCGTTTTGCTAACTCGCCAAAAATTCCACTTAATTCCGCCATAATGTTTCCTTGATGAATAGGTTTATAAAGATGACTCTCCATAACAATAGCTTCCGTTAATGAATTTTATACGCGGTTTACTTTATTTTTCAAGATTTGCGACAGGATAATAGAGGGTAGCGCAGTTAATTGTGTTTTATCAATTATTTAATGAGCGTAATAATAATCCCAGACCATCAACAGTATTCTGGTCTAATAGAACTGGATACTTTAATTCGGGATAGTACTTCCACTATCGAGGTGAGCATGAATACAAAACGTTAGTACAACACTTATACCAGTGAATTTCGGGCTTAAGTATTAGCATTACTCATGGGGCTTCAGCACTATCTATTAACAAAATGAAGCGAGATAAAATATTTTACTAATTTTTATTTTGTTGTTTCAATATTTTGCTTCTACACCACTCCCTTACATTAAATTGATCATAGTAGTAAAGAGCCGCATCTATTCTTTTCAATAAACTTTTACTTAACACCATAAATTTTTATTTAAAATATTTATTTTTGTTAATAATTTAATGGTTACGCATTACATTAGCCACAAAACATTAACCGCATATAAATTGTGGTTACCGGTGTTTATATACTATTATTTAAGTGGTGGTAGTACAAAAATAAGCAGGAAGTAGGTGTTGTACAGAAGGAGAAGTAGTCGCCAATTTACTGAACATTGCAACTTATCATTTCAATTTAAATGCATTACTTTAAGCATTTAGGAGGAAATTATGAAATTTAAATGGTGTACCTTATTAGCCTTTTTTATCTTTGTACTTTCGGGGTGTGGAGGCAGTGATTCCCCTTCAATTACTACGCCAGTAGATAGCGATGGTGATGGTGTTAGTGATGATTTAGATGACTACATATATGATCCTGAAAAATCTGTGTTGGATGTAATAACAACGCTAAATTTTAGGGCTCCAATCAGGCATGTTCTTTTACCTAATGTTGTTATTCTTGATGTAGTTGAGACAACTAAAGTTGAAACATTTAATAATGAAGATGTCAAAACCACGAGCACAACGACGTATACTTCTCTGGATTCCATTATTTTTGGCGAAACAACCGTTGCTGATTGGTCACATAGTGACGGCACATTTAGCCGTATTTATAAAGGATCTTATGATTTCAATCTTGATGGGCAGGCTCAGTTTATAAGTAAAAGCCTTGATCTCGGAACTCGCAATAAAGGAGGAGAAATCTATTGGAATTATATCGATGAAGATGACGCCGCGGCAGAAGGTGGTAACAATGGTAATTTTGGCCGTGTATTTGACGATGTAGATTTTACTGCACGTACCCATCCTGAAGATTTATCCGAAATAGATGTTGTTAGCCTCGTTACTCGAACTTGGGTAAAAGAGGATAGCAAAAATATAATTACCACCGATTTTCATGAATATGATCCTGATGGTTTTGATCTAATAGGTTATGAAGCTCTTAATCAAATTTATGCGCAAAATACCATTGAAGAGATTGTTGCTGGCAAGGTGGTCGCAGTTTCAGATAAAAGAGATTGGTCTGCGGATGGTACGATCAATGAAAGTAATCAGTTTACTAGCAGTGGAGAAAAGGCTTATATTTATTCATCACAACGTCCTATATGGGCCGATCCAAATGATGCAATTGATGCAGAATATGCTGATTTTAACTATGTAAGTAACAAGGTCACTAACTATTGGATGGAAACAACAGAGACGTTTACTGAAGGTCACTTAAAAAGTGTAGGTAAACGCTTTGTCTTGGATATGGCGGATTTTGTTAAACTAGTTAATTTGGAGAATCCAAATGGTTTATTATTTCAAGAATGGGACAGCATACATACATCAATTCATGAGGCTGAAAGTAACGAATATTCAACATGGACACATTATGCACTTGAAGGTTATGACTTTACCAGCAGCGTAGATGATCCTGGTCAGGTATATCGGGTGTTACAAAAACAAGGCAATGGGATCTGGGTTGGTTACGGTTTCAATGAATGGGGCAGCCAATCTGTTACTGAACTTGCTGAAAAAGTAGAAAATTTACGCGCGGGAGGCACTGAACTTTTAAACATTGATGAGACAATGATTCCTGGATTAAGTACCTACGCTAGAATTATTCCTACACATTCATTCCGCTATGACGAAAATAGGCAAGCAAGAACCTGGTACTTGGTCAGTAATAATGAAGATTTTGCTGAAGATGGTTTGCATTCAATGAATACAGTCACAATCACAGATAATGGCTTAAAAGAGGGGTGGTTAGTATATGACGGCAGTGGCGTCATAGCATTGGCTAAATCAAGCGCTGATGGTCCAGATATTTATGAA
>JBALXF010000510.1:0-2512 GCA_036961085.1 Psychromonas sp. | reverse complement strand
ACTGAAATCCCGTAGGACAAGACAACTTACGCCAATCTACTTTGTGATAAAATCTCTATGTAGAATAACTATACTTCAATTTTATGCCTAATATCTCGGCACAATTGATCATGCTGTCTTTGTATTTCGAAGTATTATGGGTATAACAATGCTTATTGACATGATTTGACTAAACTGTTGTAGTCAAATACGTATCGAATATAAACGACTTTTATCATAATAAAAAAGGAATAAATATGATCAGTTATACAACCATCGGTGTGAAAGATTTAGAAAAATCAGAAGCTTTTTATAATGAACTGTTAGCACCACTTGGGGCAAAAACGCTGGTAAAAATGGAACGTATTATATTTATTGGTAAAAGTATGCAAGAACCTATGATTGCCATTTGTATTCCTTATAACGAAGAAGTACAAAACAGCGGCAACGGCAATATGATAGCTATTGCACCAGGTTCAAAAGAGAAATGTGAAGAAATGTATCATAAAGCAATAGCCATGGGTGCAACCTGCGATGGCGAGCCAGGACAACGTGTTCCTGACGTTTTTTATGGCGCTTATTTCCGAGATTTAGATGGCAATAAAATTGCTTTTAATCACTTCGGCTAACACTGACTACCAAGTGTAGTGGTTATAATTTTAAGCCACTCGCTTGGTGTTCTGGGCAGAGTCAGAGATTAAACAAATAAGTGATAACGTTATAGTTCTATAGTGCACAAATACCGTATAGTAGTCCCTGTTATTTGTCGTGATCTAAACACTATTATTTAATTCGAGTGTTGTTCGGTTTGTCTTGGGACAAAAAACATGCGTTAAAAAGACACTCTTGGTGAGGCTTTTAGTATCTGAAGGCAATAATATCTGTGTTTAGACAACTACACGAGATGGCTTAAATCTTTCTCGAATATTGTCGTAACACCAGTTAAAAACAATACTGTATATAAGGAAAAACGAAGCTAAACCTAAGTCAAGAATGAGCACCGTCCAGAAGTCGAGCTTTAGTACCCACATTAACAATGGAATGGTTGCAATCAATAAGCCTAATTCAAACCCGGCTCCGTGACCTATACGTATTAACAATCCTCGTGATATACGGTTCTCACCAAAAAACTTATCAAAACCTAGATTATAGATGTAATTCCAAACCATCGCGATTAGCGACAGGGTAAGCGCTAACAGCCCTATCTCAAGAGGGTTATGTTCAGTAAAGAGTTGAGAAGCGACAACGAGTATCAATAACGCAACCATTTCAAAAATTAAACTATGGAAAACACGTTCTTTTGTAGACATGATTTAACTAGACCTTGTTACATGCAACGAAACCTAACTAATTGTTTTGTATGGTAAGGAGTTATTACATTGTTAGTTTTTATGTACAGGTACAATTTAGCTGCACCCAGCAATTATCCTTAATAAATTGAGTGGTACTTTAGCAAAATTAATGATGTTCGTATTACTTTTCACCAACTTCAGCCTTATTTTTTTCATGCGTATTAGAAGTTCAGTGCAATCTTGATCGGTTATGGTACGGAAAACCTAAGTAGTTTCGCCCCATGCGAGTTAGAAACTTATAAATCACTAAACCATAACAGTGTATTCTGGTTTAATTGAACTGGGCACTTAAGCTGATTCTCCTACTAATATTTGACGTTGAGGCTTGTATGTCTGAATCAATAAGCATAATGAGACTAATGCTACACCTACCCAACCAATCCCCTTAAATCTTTCGCCAATGATCAAAACAGCTAAAACAGTTGCAATCAATGGTTCAATTAGGGTGATTAATGTCGCTTTACTAGCATCAATATAGTTCAGTCCAAAACCAAATAAGAGATACCCTAAAAACATAGGAATGATTGCCATATACAATGAGACCAAAGTATTGGTTGAACTGGAAAATAAATTGTCACCCGTAAACCACAGTGAGGGAATTAACAATAGTGCAGCACAACCAAACAGCCCTGACATGGATGATTGTGAATGCACACCACTTTCAATTAAACATTTTGCGGCCCATGAATAACCTGCATAAGTTAATCCAGCAATACACCCCAAAAGAATACCAATACTCTGTTGGTGAATATTGTAAGCCGCATGATTGCTTTGGTCTCTCCCTAAAACTAACAAAGCAATACCTATTGCCCCAATCACAAAACTCAACACCCATTGCTGTGATATGTGTTTTTTACTAATTAGACGCTCAAGGATTGCGGCAAAAAACGGGGCTGTAGCGATAGAGACGACAGTACCAATGGCAACACCAGATAAACGCATTGAAGTATAAAAAGCCAACGGGTAAATGGCAACAGAAGCGGCGCCTAAAAGTAATACCTTGGGTTGATCGAGCATGCGCTTGTAATCGTTCAGTAGCTTATTTCTAGCTGTAATGACAAGCAGTACCCCTCCTATTCCCATAGAAAATGCGCCTATTCCCAAAGAGCTAATATCAGGTGAATAACTTGCAGCAGTCCCCGTTGTCCCCCATAGGAAACTAGCAAAAACAATGGCAAGAG
>JBALXF010000050.1:0-11211 GCA_036961085.1 Psychromonas sp. | reverse complement strand
GTCTTCGATAGTGACCTTGAGTACTACTTTCCGCACTCTATCTTCACCAGAAAAACGATAGGCTTTAGTGTTATCAAAAATGACAAACTGGCCATTACCAACATGATTTAGGGCACCGGATCCTTGCAATGTTTCTCGGTCGCTCATATCACAATAAGGGGTGATAGTTGCGAGTGTTTTTTTACATGCAACTTCAATATTTTCTTGTCCATCAAGATAATAATGAACATCAAGGTAACGTCGGTTACCGGTGAAGTATTGGCTCTCTTCAGTGAGGCCATCAGCAACGTAATAAGTTAAGGAGTCGCCGATCGAGTGATAGATGTCATCTTCAATGTTGCCAATATTTTCAATGGCTTCTATGCACCTCTGCCATTTTCTTGCATCACAGTAGATGGCTTTGAATTGTTCAATATTATTTAAAATAATCATTATTTTTCTCCACCTTCTGTCGTGTTTTTGAAGTTATGTGCCGCAAGGTGTTGACTGCTACCACTGCCTTTATGAAAAGGAACTAGTGTTAAACCGTAAGCAAACTTACTCATATGAACTCGGTAAGAATCAAGGACTTCTGACCCCCAAGAGTTTGAGCCTAGGCCCATCACTTGGTGGTCCAAATTAAGCGTGATGTAACCACTTAGCGCTAATTCGTTAGTGTGTTGCGCTTGATGAATGTTTTCATTGCTGTAATGCCAAGCACTGAAATTCATCTCTGATTCAGCTTTAACCAATAAACCACTACCTTGGCGGTTGACTAAAGACGCCCATCGAACTTCTTGGCGGTTACCGTTATTTTGAGGGAAAGGGTAGTTTTCAAACATATCTGCAACGGTTGTCTGGTAGCGGTCAATCAAGTTGCTTTGTTTGCTATCTTGGTAATTTTCATCTGGACCACGTCCGTAATACTCCACCTGGTCAAACTGGCTCTCAATACCGATATCTAAACCGATGCAAGGGATCACATGCGGATATTCACCGTATTTTTCACCAGATAAATGAACATTGACTTGCCCAGTCGCCATCACTTCATAAACGTATTGGCAGGCCATACCAAAATCAAATACGGGAGGTGCGATGATGCTATTTATGGTGATGATGATTTTTCCGTCTTGCTTAAGCACTGTTAAGCTGCGGAAGTGCTCTTGCATAATTTGCAGATGTGCCGGTTCCCATAAACCTTCATGCTCTTGTTTATGGTTATCAATCATTGGCTTAAAGAAGTTTAACTTTGGTGCAGTCGCAATCAGTTGCTCACCATTAGCAATCCAAGATTCTAATTTTCCGTTTAATTTTGAGAAGGTTAAAGCAAAGTTAGTACCTGAAATAACCCACTGTAAGCGCTCTTCAGTAACACACAAAAGTGTCGTATTTTCTTGCGTAAAGGCAGGTAACTGTGCGCTATTTTCTTTTACTTTGAATTGGAATAAACCCAGTTCATGGTTTGCTTGACTGTATGAAGTCCGTGAGTCTTTGCTGACAGTGATATTGATAAACACTTCGCGTTCATCTAATTGCGCTAAGTTTACTTGGATATCACGCGCTTGACCTGCATCTAAATGTTCTAACTTGATATGTTGTTGAGATATTGATTCACCTTCAGCACGTACATCAATGTGCAAAGTGATGTCATCAAGATTAGAGAACCAGTATTTATTCGTAACAGTTAAGAGGCCATTTTTAGCATCTTTTGCACTTACTTTAACCGGTGTTATAACTTGCTTGTACTCTCGTAAACCAGGGCCAGCTTGTTGATTTGAATAGATTAAACCGTCCATACAGAAATTATAGTTATTCGGGTAATCACCAAAGTCACCGCCATATTTATAAACATCGTTGCCTTTTTCATCTTTTTCTAAAATGCCGTGATCACACCACTCCCAAACATAATGACCTTGGATATGGTCATGCTTGTAAAAAACATTTTGGTATTCAGTTAAACCACCAGGACCGTTGCCCATTGAGTGTGCATATTCACAAATAATGCGTGGTTTATTCATTGGTTTTTCACCAAAGTGGTTCATTTGTTGTGCGCGTGAATACATAGTACTAACCACATCAACGACTTCGGCATCACGATCTTCTTCGTAATGTACTAAACGCGTGTCATCAAGTGCTTTGGCTGCGACGCACATAGAGCGGATGTTACAGCCGTAACCAGACTCGTTACCTAACGACCACATGAAGATACTTGGGTGGTTTTTCTGAGCGTGAATATGACGCACAATACGCTCAACAAACACCGCTTCCCAAGCTGGATCGTCGGTGATACGGCTTAAGTCATCAACATTTGCAAAACCATGTGTTTCGACATCAGTTTCAGCTAAAACAAATAAACCATGAACATCACACAATTCATAAAAGCGTGGATCATTCGGATAATGTGCAGTACGTACCGAGTTGATATTATGTTGCTTCATTAAGGTAATATCTTTTTCAACACGATCCATACCAACAGCGCGGCCTTTTAGATGATCATTATCATGTCGATTAACACCGTGTAACATGGTGTAGCGGCCATTGATATAAAATAAACCGTCTACAACTTTGATATCTCGGAAACCGACACGTTGAGGAATGATTTCAAGTACATTTCCAGCGGCATCTTTTAAGGTCAAAATTAATTGGTATAAATAGGGGGTTTCAGCTGTCCAATGATTTGGGGTAGTGACATCAAAGCGGATATTTAACTCACTCCCTGTCAGCGCAGAACTACCCTGAAATAGGATGTTATTACCATCGCAAAGCGTATATTCGAGGCTATATTGTGAAAATTCTGCACTACTTAAGTTTTCGAACTCAACTACGCATGAAAGAGTTGCATTGGCATAATTTTCATCAAAATCTGTGCGCACGGTAAAGTCTTGCACGTGCATTTTTTCTTTGCCTATAACATAAACATCTCTAAATATGCCGGCAGTCCACCACATATCCTGATCTTCAATATAGGTGGAATCAGCCCATTGCATGACGCGTACACAAAGTAAATTTTCACCTGTTTGTGCGACATTAGAAATATCAAATTCAGCAGTTAAACGACTACCTTTACTAAAACCGACATACTGACCATTCACATAAACTTCGAAATATGTTTCCACACCATCAAACTTAATAAGCGTTTGTTTATCACCCCAAGAGTCCGCTAAGAAGAATGATTTTTGATAAGCACCCGTTGGATTCTCTGTTGGAACAAAAGGCACATCAATCGGGAAAGGGAAGCCTTCATCTGTATATTGTAATTTTCCATGGCCTTCCATTTGCCACATGCTTGGTACAGTAATCTTCTCCCAATCTGTCATGGCTTGAGTGTAAAACTCTGGAGGTACAGAAAGCGGATGGTTAAAGAAACTGAAAGTCCATTTTCCACTCAACAACATAAAGTGTTTACTTAAATCTCGTTGAAATGTTTTTGCGCTATGCAATGAAGAATAAGAGAAAAAATAAGCTCTTGGATCGAGTCTGTTTTCGCTAAGTAGATTAATGTTTTCCCAGTTTTTCATGGTATCTCCTAGAGATGCTAAATAATAATTACGCGTATTTTAGTAAAAGTTTTACTAAAATATATAGTAAAGATCATTTGCCGTGAGACAGATCACTAATTTATTTTATTGGCCAGCAAGCGTGATAAGAATGATATGTGTTGTCAGAAAGGAGGAATGAAGGTGAAAAAAAAGGGCTAAGTAAAAACTTAGCCCTTTTTTTGTTGTTATTTAGTGCTAATGATTATTTTGTTGTTTCACGCAGCTTTAATTTACTCGGAATAATTACTTTTATCGCAATTTCTCGATTGTCGCGCTCCTGTTCGAGCAGTAAATTTACGCCTTGTATACCCATTAGTTCAGAGTGAATTTGAAAAGTACTCAGGGATGGGTAGGTGAATTTTGCTGTGGGAATATCATTAACGCTGAGTAAAGCAATATCGTTTGGGATATTTAAACCCTTCTCATTGATTGCGCGTAATACTCCAATAGCAATGGAATCTGAAGCGATATACAAGGCTGATGGATAGTCTCCCTCGAGCATTTTTTTGGCGAGTTTATAGCCCGATGAACTAGTAAATTCACCACGATAGATGTCAGTATCAGAAACAACGCCACACAGTTTTCCGTATTCGGTAAAACTTCGTTCTCGAATATCAACAAGGTCTATCTTATCTTGCCCACCAATAAACCCGATTCTTTTATATCCTTGATTTAAATAGAATTTTACAACTTCTTGGCTGACATCAACTAAATCAACATCAACCGAATCAATTTTTTTATGGGTATCAGTATAATCTATGTAAACTAAGTGAGGTGTTAACTTATAAACGGCAGCAAGTCTATCTTGGTGTAATTTACCGATAATTAACACGCCATCTAGCGCTTTGATATCATTGCTAATAGTTGCGTTGTAGCAGCTAGTTAGTTCGATATTTTGTTTCGCACATTGCGCTTCGATGCCATGGCGGATAGACAAGTAATAAGGGTCGTTAATTTCGAGTTCTTTATCATAGGTGTACAGTGCCAGAAAACGCAATTGAGTTTTTTTAACCGAGTCTCTTTTTCGCGACTGAGTTGTTTTATATTCAAGTTTTTCGGCAATCTCAAAAACTCTGCGTTTTGTTTCTTCTTTTACGCTTAAGTTTGGATCGTCATTTAATACCCTTGATACCGTTGCTAGTGATAGCGATGCAGCTTCGGCAATTTCTTTTAGCGTAGCCATTTTTTACCTTTCATTATTTTACGAGTTTTATTATCTATCGAGATAATATGTCATAAAGAAACAAATTAACATTAATTTTGACAACTTCAAGTAAAGTTTTAGTAAAATATTTTCCTGATGTTTAACTTGTATATACTTAAACAGTATTTAATACTACTTACAGAAATATTAGTGTAACCGATTACACTACGTGATTTTCGTCACGTAGCTATGGTTTTTTTGTTGTTAATATAAATATATATGAACTATTGGAGCTGAAAATGAAAATTCTTATCACGGGCGGTATGGGCTACATAGGTAGCCATACATGTGTTCAGTTGATGTTAGCAGGTATGACACCTATCATTTTGGATAACTTATCTAATAGTAGTGAAGTTGTACTAACAAAAATTGAAGCATTAACGGGCAATATCCCAGTTTTTTACCAAGGTGATATTCGCGATAAAAAAATATTAGAAAAAATATTCTCTGAGCACGATATAAGTTCGGTTATTCACTTTGCGGGTTTAAAAGCCGTTGGTGAGTCTGTTGCTAAGCCCCTTGAGTATTACGACAATAATGTAAATGGCTCTTTAGTGTTAACCGAAGCGATGAAAAACGCCGGTGTTAAAAGCTTATTATTTAGCTCATCTGCAACCGTATATGGAGATCCAGCTGAAGTTCCGATTACAGAGTCAACACCTACTGGTGCTGTTACTAACCCATACGGTCGTAGTAAATACATGGTAGAAGAATGCCTACGTGATGTGCAAAGTGCATTCCCAGATTTAAGCATCACGCTATTACGTTACTTTAATCCAGTTGGCGCTCATCCTTCAGGCACTATGGGTGAAGATCCGCAGGGCATTCCAAATAATCTAATGCCGTTTATTGCGCAAGTTGCAGTAGGGCGTCGTGAACAGTTATCTGTATTCGGTGATGATTATGCAACGCCTGATGGCACCGGTATTCGTGATTATATCCATGTTATGGATTTAGCAGATGGGCATATAGCAGCGCTTAAAGCTGTTGGTCAGAAAGCTGGGCTGCATATCTATAATTTAGGAACAGGACAAGGTAGCAGCGTATTGGAAATGGTTAACGCATTTTCAGAAGCGAGTGGTAAAGAGATTGCTTACAGCATATGTCCGCGCCGTCCTGGTGATATTGCCGAGTGTTGGTCTGATACTTCTAAAGCGAATAAAGAGCTTAATTGGACTGCAACGCGCACCGTTAAAGATATGTCAGAAGATAGTTGGAGATGGCAGTCGCAAAATCCCAATGGCTATAATGAATAGTTAGGTCGATAGATACACCAATCTAGGTACACCAATTAACTAGGTACACCAATTAAGGTATCGTAATGTCAAATTCAGTTGAAAGTAATCAAGAGTTTAGAGCGATTGACCATCCACACCGTCGTTATAATCCATTAACCGGACAGTGGGTGTTGGTTTCGCCACATCGAGCTAAACGTCCCTGGCAAGGACAAGATGAATCACCTGAACAAGCAGCAACAACCGATTACGATCAAGGGTGTTTTTTATGCGCAAATAATATGCGTATATCAGGTGATAAAAATCCTGATTATAAAGGTACTTTTGTTTTCACCAATGATTTTGCTGCTTTAACCACAGATACGCCAGATGCACCTGAGTCTACTAATCCGTTATTTCGTAGTGAAAGTGCACGTGGACTTAGTCGAGTGATCTGTTTTTCTCCAGATCACAGCAAAACTATACCTGAATTAAGTGTACCCAAAATCCGCAGTGTAATTGATACCTGGAATGAACAAATCAATGAATTAGGTAAACACTATGTTTGGGTTCAAGCCTTTGAAAATAAAGGCGCTATGATGGGATGTTCACAACCTCATCCACATGGACAAGTTTGGGCTAATAACTTCTTACCTAATGAAATTGAAAGAAAGAATAAATATTTACAAGACTATTACCAAGAAAATAAAAGTAACTTGTTGGTCGATTATGTAAACAGTGAATTAGCAGATGGTTCGCGAACGGTTGTAGAAACTGAGCATTGGTTAGCCGTTGTACCTTATTGGGCTGCGTGGCCATTTGAAACTATGTTACTTCCCAAAACACATATTCGCCGCATGGATGAGCTCAGTGATGCGCAAAAAGACGATCTTGCTTTAGCGTTAAAAAAATTAACCAGCCGCTACGATAATTTATTTAAATGCTCTTTCCCATATTCAATGGGCTGGCATTACGCTCCTTTCTTTAAAGAAGCGGATGAAAATACTGAGCATTGGCAGCTTCATGCTCTATTTTATCCACCTCTACTACGTTCTGCGTCAGTACGTAAATTTATGGTTGGCTATGAAATGTTGGCAGAAAGCCAAAGAGATTTAACGCCTGAACAAGCCGCTGAAAAGTTACGTGCAGTGAGTGATGTTCATTTTCGCAGCAGCTAATAAATTACCAATAATGAGTGATATTCATTTTCGTAGCAGCTAATAAGTTACCAATAATGAGTGATATTCATTTTCGTAGCAGCTAATGAATCACCAATAATGAGCGATATTCATTTTCGTAGCAACTAATAAGTTACCAATAATGAGTGATGTTCATTTTCGTAGCAGCTTATAAGTTACGAATAATGAGTGATATTCATTTTCGCTGTAAACAATCGGATTAAACTAATTTTGAGAGGATCATCATGGCAGTTTCAACACAATCTAAGCAGTTAATTAATAAAGTAAGTGACGCTTTTAAGCAAGTATTTGCTTATCAACATGACGTTATTGTGCAAGCGCCAGGACGGGTAAATCTGATTGGTGAGCATACCGACTATAATGACGGCTTCGTTTTACCCTGTGCGATTAACTATCAAACCATGGTTGCTGCAACTGCCAGAAAAGATAACATCGTACGTGTTGTTTCTGTTGATTATGATAATCAAATTGACCAGTTTGATCTGAGTGAAGAGATTGAATTTGTGCAAGACCGTATGTGGGCTAACTATATACGTGGTGTAGTTAAGTATTTGTTAGCGCGTGGTTATCAATTTAGTGGTGCAGATATTGCGGTCAGTGGTGATGTGCCTCAAGGTGCGGGATTAAGTTCATCTGCATCTCTAGAGGTGGTTATCGGTATGACCTTTAAAGTGCTTTATGATCTGTCAATTAGCCAACAAGAGATAGCCTTAAACGGTCAACAGGCTGAAAATGAATTTGTTGGTTGTAATTGCGGCATTATGGATCAGTTGATTTCAGCTTGTGGAGAAGAAAATCACGCCTTATTGCTGGACTGTCGGACTTTACAAACACAAGCTGTAGCAATGCCTGAATCTATGATTGTAATGATCATTAATTCCAATAAAAAACGTGGTTTAGTTGATAGTGAATACAATACTCGCCGTGAACAATGTGAGGAAGCGGCACGTGTTTTCAAAGTAAAGGCCTTGCGTGATCTGACTATCGAACAGTTCGAGCAGCGTATTAATGACCTTGATGAAACTGTTGCCAAACGTGCGCGTCATGTTATTACTGAAAATACACGTACCGAACAAGCGGCGGTTGCATTAAAAGCGGGTGATCTTACCTTGATGGGAAAATTGATGGCAGAATCTCATGTTTCGATGCGAGATGATTTTGATATCACGGTGCCAGAAATTGATAGCTTAGTTGAAATTGTTAAAAATCAGCTTGGCAGTGAAGGTGGTGTACGTATGACCGGAGGTGGTTTTGGTGGTTGTATCGTTGCCGTTATGCCCCCTGAAAAAGTCGACTTAGTAAAAGCAGCTGTTGAGGCCGAATACCAAGCTAAAACTGGCTTAAAAGAATCAATCTATGTGTGCCAAGCAACAGCTGGAGCTGGTGTAATTAAAATTTAGCACCCCATTTTTAGCGCCCCATTTTAGGGCGCATTGCTTAAAGTTAGGATTAAAGCAATAACCAATACTAAGGTATTAGGCGGATAATATGAACATTTCACAATCTATGACTGAAGCCCACTTCCATGATGGAGAACCTGCGAAAATATTTACCCTGAGCAATAAAAATGGTTCGAATATTACACTGATGGACATTGGTGCAACTTGGATAAGTTGTCAAATACAGCTAGAAGATGAAACAAGAGAAGTATTACTGGGTGTTGATAGTCTAGCTAAACATCTTGCGCAACAAGCCTATTTAGGGGCAACAGTGGGGCGCTATGCAAATCGAATCAAGCATGGAAAGTTTTCTATAGAGGCAGATCAATTTCAATTAGATTTGAATCAAGGTGAGAATACATTACATGGTGGTAATGGTGCTTTTGATAAACGACGTTGGCAAGTGTTAGAAGAAAAACCAAATCAAATTATATTCCAATTGTTTTCAGCCGATGGCGAACAAGGTTTTCCTGGGAATTTGACCGCAACCGTCAGTTATAGTTTTACGGACGATAATGAAGTGGTGATCGAATATGCTGCGACAACGGATAAAGCTTGCCCGGTAAACTTTACCAATCACGCTTACTTTAATTTACTAGGGGCGGAATCAGGTGAAAATTGCTTACAACATTCATTACAGCTTGCAGCAGAGCAATACGTGCCAACCGATGAATTTGCGATTCCTTTAGGGCCGCTAAAAAGAGTTGAAAATACAGGTTTTGATTTTTTAACTACAAAAATGATGAAACAACACTTCATGTTAGATCATGATCAAAAGTTGTTATCAGGATATGATCACGCGTATTTAATTAATGCAGATAGTCGTGATGGAGAAAAACCAGTTGCTAGCCTTTATTCTCCCGATCAAAGGTTAGAAATGCAGTTGCGCACCACTAAGCCTGGAGTACAAGTTTACACGGGTAATTTTTTAGCGGGCTGTCCAAGTCGCGGAGTGAATACTTACAGTGTAAACGCAGGTATTGCTTTAGAGACACAATTCTTGCCAGATTCACCTAATCATCCTGAGTGGCCTCAGCCAACTTGTATTTTATATCCAGATCAAACTTACCACTCAAAAACCAGTTATAAATTTGTAGTGAATCCTGACCATAATAAATAGCTATAAAAATAAAAAACATGCTTATGCATTTAACTCAGGTAAAAATGAAAATAATTAAAAATCAAAAAATTAGAAGCACCAACCACAGAGAACACCGAGAGTCACAGAGAAAATATAATCTAAGTATAATTATTTTTTCTCTGTGTAGTGTGCAGCACCTCTGTAAATGAACTCAAACCGCAACGTAGTTCCGCAGTTGATTGAAGTGTGCGTGGTAGTGTCTTTAGTATTTAAGTATTTTGCAAAAGATCACCTGAGTCATCTACATTAGCTCTCTATATTTAGCTTTAAAGAAGATTGAATATAAGACTGGGATAATCACTAAGGTGAGTATGGTTGCAAAACCAAGACCTGCCATGATTGCTATCGCCATATTCTTAAAGAATACATCAACTAACAGAGGAATTAGTCCCAATATTGTAGTCGTTGCAGCCATTACCACGGGGCGCATTCTAGCAACCGATGACTCTACAATGGCTTGGAATAATTCTTTACCCTGCTCTTTTTGCAGGTCAATCTCCTCAATTAATACAATGGCATTCTTAATCAATAACCCCACTAGGCTTAATGCTCCTAAAAGCGCCATAAAATCAAATGCTCCACCGGTACTGAGTAACCCTGCTGTAATACCAATGGTCGCCATGGGAACAACCAACCAAATTATAAGCGGTTGACGAACACGCCCAAATAATAAAATGGTACAGATGATCATTAACATAAAGCCACCCGGGAGAGCCGCAAATAGAGGTTCAGATGCATTTACACCATCTTCATATTCACCACCCCATTCGAGCATATAGCCGGGAGGTAACGGTATTGCTTCAATCTGTGGTCTTAAGCGATTAAATAGTGGTGAAGCTAGCTCTCCTTTAGGATTGGTAGAGGCAATAATAGTATTTGCTCTATTACGGTTACGGACAATATTATTTTCCCATACCGTTTCAAAGCCGTTTACAACTTGACCAACAGGCAGGTATAGATCCAATACGTTACTATAAACCTGGATATCAGTTAATTGTGAAGCATTATCACGTTCATTACTCGGTGAGCGTAACGTAATATCTAATAAGCGATTACCATCTCTATATGTGCCGACACTGCTACCTTCTGAAGAACGTTTTAATGCTTCGGTCAGATCATCTCGAGTGATACCTAGTTGACGGCCAACTTGCTCATTAAAAATAGGGCGGATAACTTTAACCGGCTGTCTCCAGTCATCTCGAATATCTCGCGCATCACTGTCTGCGAACATGAAAGTCTGAGCTTGTTCAGAAAGCTCACGTAGTATTTCCTTATCTGGACCTGAAAAACGTGCCTCAATTTTTGAATCTCGTCCTGGGCCAATACGTAAGTTTTTGACTTTAGGCTCAGTATTTGGCAGTTCAACCCGCATAAACTCTGCGACATTTTTCTGGATTTCAGCTATCTGATCTCGCGTTTCTGTTTTTACAATTATTTGTGCATAGGAACTTGTTCTTGATTCTGGTGTATAAACCAATGTAAATCTAGCTGCTCCA
>JBALXF010000509.1:0-2516 GCA_036961085.1 Psychromonas sp. | reverse complement strand
TAAATTAGGTTCATTATTAAATGGTGGTGGAGCTTGGCCTGGTGGCAATAAGCATGCAACGGCAGATGACTGGATTAAAGAAGCAGATAAATATTATCTTGCTGTAAAAGCTGCATTTGAAGAACGTGGTTACAATATTCCATTTATGTGGGCGACGGATGCGGTTCACGGTCATAATAACGCCTTTAGTGCGACGGTTTTTCCTCATAATATTGGCTTAGGGGCGACACGCGATCCGGAGTTAATTAAGCGTATCGGTGAAGTGACTGCAAAAGAGATTGTTGCTACTGGTCTAGATTGGACTTTTGCTCCAACCGTCGCAACTCCTCGCGATCTTCGTTGGGGAAGAGTCTACGAAGGGTATTCTGAAGATCCTGAAATTACCTATGTATATGCCGCTGAAATGGTGCAAGGCTTACAGGGAGATAGTGAAAGCTTAAAATCAGATCTAAAAGTAATTTCAAATGTGAAACACTGGGTAGGTGACGGTGGTACGCAATCTGGTATTGATCGTGGCGTTAATGGCTATAGTGAAGACAACCTACGTAATATTCATGCGATGGGTTATTTCAGCGGCCTCGAAGCGGGCGCACAAGTCGTGATGTCTTCATTTAATAGTTGGGATAATGCAGCCAACTACGACCTTTCTCCTGAAATTGGAGAAATATATAATCATAAAATTCATGGCAGTCGTTATCTACTAACGGATGTGCTGAAAGATAAAATGGGCTTTGATGGTATTGTCGTTACGGATTGGCATGGGCACTCAGAAGTCAGCAACTGTGATGATGGTGACGCGAGTTATTCAATCAATGCTGGTAACGATGTATTGATGATTCCTGTGCGTAAACATTGGCAAAAAGCTTATCAAAAAACCGTAGAAGATGTACAAGCAGGTGTGATTCCAATGTCACGAATCGATGATGCTGTTACGCGCATTTTACGTGTCAAAAAACGTGCTGGGTTATGGGATAAAGCAATGCCATCTGCACGAAGTCTAGCAGGTAAACAAGATTTACTCGGTGCACCTGAACACCGAGAAATTGCACGTGATGCTGTTCGTAAATCATTAACATTATTAAAAAATAACGATAATATTTTACCATTGTCGTCATTAACTAAAGTGTTATTAACGGGAAGCGCTGCCGATGATTTGCAGAAGCAGTCCGGTGGTTGGAACCTAACTTGGCAGGGCGATGAAAATACCTTAGCTGATTTCCCTGGCGCAACAACAACCCGTATGGCATTAGAGTCGGTTCTGGGTAAAGATAATGTTATTTTCGATCCTGAATTGAGCAGTGAATTGAGTGCTGGTGATACGGCTATTGTGGTGTTTGGTGAAGACCCCTATGCAGAAATGATGGGCGATATCAAAGCTTGGCAAACACTTGAGTTTGCATCTCTAAAGCGAAGCTATAAAAAAGATATAGAAAAAATTCACCGTTTGCATGCAGCAGGCGTAAAAGTGATCAGTTTATTTTTCTCTGGTCGTCCTTTGTACGTCAATGAAGAGATAAATAAGTCAGAAGCCTTTATCGCGGCTTGGTTACCAGGTAGTGAAGGCATGGGGATTGTCGATGTAATGGTTGGCGATCAACAAGGAAAGGTAAATTATGATTTCCAAGGGCGCTTATCTTATAGCTGGCCAATGAAAAAAAGCTCTGTCACTGTGAATCGAATTCCGACACATATTGAAGACTATGTATTGCCTGAAAATGAACTTGATCCATTGGGTGAGCATGCCCCTTTATTTCCCTATGGTTATGGCTTGAATTACAGCGATCCCACTCGTGCTTTAGGTGTTGATTTAAATGCGATCCCTTTAGATACGGATGACCAAGATACAACCGGTGCAGCTCATGATATCGAGTTATATGGGATTAAATCAACCATAGGTGATTTCCAGTTAAAAGTCGCTGATGCGCTGAGTTGGAACGGCTCAGAGGTTTCGCGTAATGGGCCAGTGGAGATGCAAGGTTTAGATACCAAACCTTATAACTATCAACAACAACAAGATGCGGTTGAAGTGACATTTAAAGGGCAATTCGGCGCTGTCTATGTGCAGACTGGCGATGGTGAGAGTGAAGATTTTAATGGTTACGCCAATGGTTGTATAAATTTTCAATTATTAATAACACAACAACCTACGCAACCTGTCATGTTTGCGCTGCATAAATGGACTGAATGTGAAGACTTAAGTGATGTTGTTGCATTAGATATTACAGCGCAACTTACTGGTGCTAAAGATGCTGATGCTAAACAAGGCTGGATTGATGTCAGCATACCGTTACAGAGCCTGACCAATCTAGGCGTTGATCTTAGTGAATTAGATACGCCCTTTATGCTATTTACTAAAGGCCATTTTAAAACCGTGATTGCTAATATTACCTGTGCTGCTTAGCTAATAATTTAGGGGATAAAGAATATGAGTCTTTATCCCCTTTATCAATATTGTTCGAGTCTTTTGTTGTTTCTAGAAACAATATTAAATTACATGCTTATGCATTTAATTCAGG
>JBALXF010000508.1:0-2521 GCA_036961085.1 Psychromonas sp. | reverse complement strand
GTCTTGTTCTGGTTTGCTTCCTGCGGTAGCACCTAAATGCCACTCTATTAATTGTCCCACCCAACCTTTATTCTTACGTAAGTCCTTAGGCATTGGCAAACCGGCCAAATCAGCTAATTCAGCAAGGGACTGTCCAGCAAGTCCGTCACAGCGACTCATCAACTCTTCTGTAGAGCTTGGTGGCTTGATCATTATTGACGTTCACTCCCACTAATATACAAACTCAAAATAATAATTATCAGGCTCTACTATTAATTATTCAAGGTTATTCATGTTTTATCATGACCGTTACACAGACTTATCCACTTTTATAGTGGATAACTAGATGTTTAAATCACACAACAAAAAACAACCATTATTGTCCTGAAAAAAGTCAACAAAATGTAGACTACGTTCGATAATCAACCTATAAATGCAAATAGAACTGGAAATGATGTTTTTTTAAACTATGAAGATATACACATCATGTTGTTAATTTAAAACACTGGATCTAAATACAGATCTTAATATTACAGTATAGTAATAAATAAATAAGTAGTTGTTATAAAAAGGTTTTAAATACACCTCATTGGACATTAAAAGATCTAAATTCGTTTGCAATGGATCTTCCATAATCGATAAACATTATTATACACAAAGTTATGCACAGTTTTCGTGGATATGTCATAGGCAATAAGTTTTTATCTAATTTATCATGATAGATAACCGACAATTTTTCATTTAACGGTTTGATGGAGCGCATAATATATGAAAGAATGCATTATAATTTAAACTTGTATTCATTGATTTTAAAAGGGGAAATCCTCCTAAAAATGAGTCTTAACCTCAATAAGGTGCTTTAGTGATTGATACTGACGGTTACCGTCCAAATGTAGGTATCATTATCTGTAATAAAGATGGACAGGTTTTATGGGCTAAGCGATACGGACAACATTCATGGCAATTCCCTCAAGGGGGAATTAAACAAGGTGAAACACCTGAACAAGCAATGTATAGAGAACTATACGAAGAGGTAGGCTTAAAACCTGAACATGTAAAATTATTAATGACTAGCCGCAACTGGTTACGTTATAAATTACCGAAAAGACTGATACGCTGGGATTCACCGGAACCCGTTTGTATTGGTCAAAAACAACGTTGGTTTTTATTACAGTTAATAGCTGATGATGAGCAAATTGAATTTGAGGCGTGTGGCAATCCGGAATTTGATGATTGGCGCTGGGTTACATACTGGTACCCTGTTCGACAGGTTGTATCATTTAAACGCGAAGTATACCGCCAGGCATTGAAAGAATTTTCTGCTACTGCTTTTTCTTTAATAAGAACTAACTCTGAAAAGAAAAAACATAAGCGCCCTCGCCGTGCTTCATATTATAAGAATAGATAGTGATAGATTTACCTTTATAAAGGCATTTATTTCGCTTAGAAAGCATTAATAGCAGCAGCTTATAGATGTAATCTGCAGTTATAAGGGAAATCAATAAAAGGAATTTTGCATGTTAGGTCAGTTGCGCGATATTGTTGAGCAAGTAGGAAAGGCAAAAAACTTAAGCGAAGCAATGGATAAGTTAGTACAACTGACTAAATCAAACATGCAGGTAGATTGCTGTTCCATCTATCTGACTGATCAAAAAGCTTCACGCCTCAACTTAATTGCGAGCGAAGGGTTAGCAAGTCAAGCTGTCGGTAAAACACACCTAAATTTTAAAGAAGGCATTGTCGGTCTTGTCCACGATAAAGGGGAGCCTTTAAACCTAGGTTACGTTAGCGAACATCCTCATTTTAAATATGTCCCTTCTAGCCAAGAAGAGTTGTTTAATTCTTTCTTAGGCACTCCCATTATTCATAAACGACAAGTACTCGGGGTTTTAGTCGTACAGCAAAAAACTACAAGATTATTCAGTGAAGTAGAAGAGTCATTCTTAATCACCTTATCGATGCATCTAGCGAGCGTTTTAGCTAATTCCAATTTCCTAATGCAATTTGAAAAAGTAAATAAACCAACCTCATCAATTCATTTAACGGGTTCACCTGCAAGCCCCGGTATTGCGGTCGCAGAAGCCTATGTTGTCCGCCCTATATTGACCTTAGATGAGGTTAAAATTGAACAGAGCTACTCGATTGACAAAGACCTTTTGTTATTTGAAGATCTGATCAAAAAATGCACCGAAGAATTTTCAAGTTTATCGCTTACTTTACGAGAACAAGTTTCTAAAGATGCCTTTGCCATTTTTGATATTTATTCGCACATTTTAAAAGATCCGGTTTTCCTAGATGCAATCCGAGATGAGATTAAGCAGTCTCAATTAAGCACATCAAGTGCGATCAAAGTCGTTGCAGAATCATATATTAAAAAATTTGAGGAGATGGGTAACTCTTATTTAAGTGAGCGTGCCTCTGATATTCGCGATGTGGCTCAACGTATGCTCTACCACCTAACTCAACAGGTTGATGATGAAATTCAGTTACCTGGAAAAATAATTTTGGTCGCTAAAGAAGTGACGCTAACCATGCTCGCCAG
>JBALXF010000507.1:0-2532 GCA_036961085.1 Psychromonas sp. | reverse complement strand
TTTTTCTTCGCCCTGCATACCAGATAAATTGATGCCTACCGTTAAACCAAGGAATTCAAATAATTTTGCATTCCATTCAGCATCACGACGAGCAAGATAATCATTCACAGTAATAACATGCACACCTTTACCTGTCAGTGCATTCAAATAAGCGGGTAATGTCGCGGTTAAGGTTTTACCTTCACCAGTACGCATTTCTGCAATTTTGTTATCATTTAAAATCATGCCGCCAATTAATTGCACATCAAAATGACGCATCTCAAATACACGTTCTGATGCAGAGCGAACTACCGCAAATGCTTCAACAAGAATTTGATCTAAGGTTTCACCCTCAGCAACTCGCTGTTTAAACTCTGCTGTTTTAGCCTTTAATTCAGCATCAGAAAGAGCTTGCATCTGTGGTTCTAGTTTATTGATTTCATTAACTACTTTACGCAGTTTTTTTAAATAACGGTCATTACGACTGCCTATTATTTTTGTTATTAGCTCTGTAATCATTATGCTTTTCTCATTGTCTAAAATTAAAATTTTTTATGGTTAACCAAATTATGCTAAAACAGCAGCACTGTGTTTTTATTGAGTTCCCTTACAACCTACTTATTGATTCAGCTACTCCATTGCTTTCTAATACATCAATAACTTAACAATACTAACTTGTTAATACACTTAGAGATTAAAACTAATGTTAATCTGATTCAAAATCAATCCATCTGTACAACTACATGGAGGTCAATAGTAGCAATTTCAAGTAGGCTACAACAACTTTATTGATTAATGATTGATTTAGCTTCTTTCCTAAATGGAGATATCCTATTGTTTATTATTATTGTTTATTTTACAAATAAGATAACGGCTAAAGTATATGAATAATTAATAGATTTAATATTAAACTCTCATACAAATATCTTTTTTAAAAGATAAAACTAGGTTCTTTTGCGTTGTGTCGTTTAAGCTATAGGTATATTCCGCTTTAACTGCTGACTAAACTTATGAATAGAACTCGACAACCCAACCGGCTTTCTACATTACTAAAAAAAAGTGGATTCGATCATGATATGGCACTGAATTCTAAGCTCGATAGTTTACTACAAAGCCATTTGAAACAATATAATATCGACGGATGTCGCATAGGGAATTTTCAAAATGGGAGCTTGCTTATAGAAATACCCAATGCAACTTGGATGATGCGCTTACAATTTATGCGAACAGAGTTAATCAGCCTACTACGTCAGCAAGCCCCCTCCTTGGCACGCATCAATATTAAAGTTAATCCTAAGCTAGCCAAAAAAGCGGTCTCGCAGCAGAAAAAATCATTAAAAAATATTAAACGTGCCAGTAAAATACCCGCTGACGTGGCTGATTCACTTTTAGCATTGGCCGATGATTCAGATCCAGAGTTAAAAGCAGCATTACGTTCGCTTGCTTCCTATACTAAAAAATAGGCAAAAAAAAACCCTTTAGATAACTAAAGGGTTTTAATATTCTGAGTATGTCTATTATACCGCGAAAACTGGGTCAATATAGTCAACAGGTGATTCGCTTGCAGGCTCTTCAAATGTAACTATTTCCCATGCTTCTTGATCCGCTAATAATGCACGCAACAATTGGTTGTTAAGCGCATGACCCGTTTTATAAGCCTTTAAGTGGCCTAATATGGTGTAACCTGACAGGTATAAATCACCAATTGCATCTAATACTTTATGTTTTACAAATTCATCTTCGTAACGTAAACCATCTGGATTTAATACTCTAAACTCGTCCAAGCCGATTGCGTTATCTAAACTTGCACCAAGTGCTAAGTTATTAGACTGAAGGTATTCAACACTTTTCATAAAACCGAATGTTCTAGCACGACTGATCTCTTTGACAAAAAGTTCACCCGAAAAATCCATTTCAACATGTTGATTCTGTCCTTCAAAAACAGGATGGTCAAAATCAATTTTAAAATCTAAGCTAAAACCTTTGTTTGAAGGATGTAATTCAGCATATTTCCCTTCTTTTTCATCTTCTACACGAATTGATTTTTTAACTCGAATAAATTTTTTCGCAGTATTAAGTTCTTCAATGCCTGCTGATTGTAGTAGGAAAATAAAAGGACTCGCACTACCATCCATTATTGGGATCTCAGGCGCATCAACATCAATAATTATATTATCAATACCTAAACCAGCTAAAGCTGCTGATAAATGCTCTACTGTCGATATTTTTTGGCCTTGTTCATTAACTAAACAAGTACACAATAATGTTTCTTGCACAGCTTCAGCATGTGCTTTGAAGCTGACAATAGGATTGAGGTCAATACGACGATAAACAATACCCGTATTTGCAGGTGCAGGGTGTAACTCAATGGTCACCTTATTACCTGAATGTAAACCAATTCCTGTTGATTTCACACTTGTCTTTAATGTTCTTTGTTTAATCATCCTAACCTCTACCCTAGCTGTATATTCGCAGAATACTACCAGTTTGTGACGTTTATCGCAAACTGGTATTTATTCTAGTGTCTATACGTGCAGTGATTGATGTAAAGTC
>JBALXF010000506.1:1123-2536 GCA_036961085.1 Psychromonas sp. | reverse complement strand
GGTGGAAAAATTGCCATGCTAGGAATTCCTCCTTCAAGTATGTCTATTGACTGGAATATGGTTATCTTTAAAGGGTTAGTCATTAAAGGGATTTATGGCCGTGAAATGTTTGAAACCTGGTATAAAATGGCAAGTTTACTGCAATCAGGTTTAAACTTAGATCCGATCATTACTCATACATACCCAATTCAAAAATTCCAAGAAGGTTTTGATATGATGCTTTCAGGTAAATCAGGTAAAGTTATTTTAGATTGGACTTCATTATAGTTGCAGCTTAATAGTGTTTTAGGTTGAAAAATAAAGCATTACGATTTTTTTTTTATAAAACTCTGATGACAATTAATTAAACGCACACCCAATTTATATTGGGTGTGCGTTTTTTATATTTGAGCCTGCTCTTAAAGTGAAATAAGGCAAGATACTAATTACATAATGCAATACGCATAAAGCCTATATTTTAGTTAAAGACAGTAAAATTGCTACTATTTTCAGCTCTATTGCACCAAATCCCACTAAACGAGAAAGAAAACTAGGATGAGTTTGTGCGCCTAGCAGAGCAATAACACGATTGGCGATTCTAAACTCGACCATTAAATCTGCGTGTTTCAGCGCTGCATGCACATCTGCTATCATCGAGCTACGGTTTCGTCCATGTGTTACCTGTTTTAAAGCTGTGTTGCCTACCCACAAAGTGGGTAGTATTACTGTGATTATTTGTTTTTCCGCACTCACCAAAATGTTTTTGCCATTTTCGTTAGTTAACGACAGTTGGGCGGATACGTCTAGTGAAGTGCTCATTGTTGTTAACTCCCTTTGGAAGCATCTCGACTGCTAATTGTAATAGTACCATTAACTTTCCATTTCGCATGAGTGACATCTTCACCAGTCCCGCTTGGAACCCATACTTCCATGTTATCTAATGCGTAGGTTATTTCTGCGCCACGCCCAGTTAATTTATCGTATAGATCAATTGCCATATCAGGCCACGATTTTACTTCTGCCATGAGAATTCCCTCAAAAAGTTACATTGTTGATATATTAGTTTGACTATTTAGAACGTTAAGTCGAATTAACTATAGTATGGATATTGATGAAGTAAATTCAATGATTTCAAAACTGTCTGTTAGCGTATCTAATTATTTTGAGTGATTGATTATCTTCGCACTGGTCTAGGCACGGGTCTTACTTTACGGTAGTTGCGATGGTGATGGCTATTAATACCATTGCGATAATATGCATCGTTATAATATCCGTCTTGGCGTTGTGAATTTTGTGAGTTATTGGAACTACAAGCAAATAGAGTGCTGAATAATATTCCTAGTACACCTAGTCGAGCAATCTTTGTAAAAATTTTCATCAATAAATCCTTTAATAAATTTAAATTAAGTTTTTATAGTCGATTAGTTTTTTATA
>JBALXF010000506.1:0-1113 GCA_036961085.1 Psychromonas sp. | reverse complement strand
TAGAACTCATCATACTTCGTAGTTGTTCAAGGTGTTTGTCGGTTGTTTTGGGTTCACCGATATAGATAGCAATGCCAATGTTTTGTTGTGACAACTCAAATAACATGACAAAAAAGTCTACAGGTTCACCATCTCTTTGACCTTTTCCTCTAAAGTAGCGCGATGGCATTTCATTTAATTCAATAACATCGCTCTTAAGTAATACTGGTTTATCTACCAAAAATTTATCCAGTGTTTCTAGATATTCCTGGGCTTCATCTAAGGTATGCAGGTAGAGAGGAACCCAGGCTGCAAACCATAAATTACTTTCATCTTCTGGCAACATGGAGATTATCCGAGGTGGCGCTAATTCACCTTCGGGGATAGTCAATGGATCGCTTTCCATACCCACATTAACACGCCAATTATCAGGAATGTTTACGGTAAAATAGGGCGTTTCTTGTGCAGAGTAAGTCACTTTAACTTGTGCATGGAGTGTTGTACTAAGTAGTAAAAAAGGCAGTATTAACATGATTATTTTGAACATAGCAGACCTATTATCAATTATGGAGTGAATTGATTATAGGAGATAGCCTAAGTTTTGCGCCAAACAGTCTAAAACAAAGTATTTTGAACTAGGCTTAGTGAGTAAACATTATTTGTAATTGGGACAATCAATTGTCTAGTTATTAATAATCAATCTAATACATATATTGTGCTGTATTTAAGCTTCCAAATATCATTTTTTATTAGGTATAGTTTTTTATAAATAGTTTCAATATTTTTACTTTAAGGGAATGTGATGGCATTATTATTGATAGGTTTATTGATCTGGATTGTGGTACACCTTATACCTAGTTTACAAGTTAATATAAAAATTAAACTGGTAGACGCCATTGGTGAGAATGGTTATAAAGGTATTTTCACTTTATCTATTATTATTGCCTTAGCACTTATAATCATTGGCTGGCGCAGTTCAGTCCCTACTCAATTATATTATCTACAGGGGCCCGTTAGAACTATCGCTATGTTATTTTTACCATTCGCTTTCATATTATTTGCTGCCGCAAATTACCCCACTAGAATAAAACAATATATTCGACATCCTCAACTTACTGGTTTATTGATTTGGGC
>JBALXF010000505.1:0-2539 GCA_036961085.1 Psychromonas sp. | reverse complement strand
AGTTTGCACAAAATAATAAAAGATGGCTGAGTATTTTAGAATAAGCTACTTCGCCATTTTTTGTTCAGCCAAGCCGCATTCTTATTTAGCACCTTTATGTTTAATACGAGTAAACCACATATTAAAGCCGTTAAAAAATAAATTTCTGTTACTAATTTTCTAATCTAGATTAATCACTCTCAGTAAGGTGTCTATCATAGTTTATTTTTCGTGAGCTATGTAACAATTTGCTTTGTATCTATTTTCAAAAGCCCCTAATTATAATTACACTGCGCCTATAGTAATATTGTACTACAATAAAAGGTGGAAAAATTAATGAAAATGAAACTTCTAAGTATCGCAGTGCTCGCTACTGCTTCTATTAGTGCTCAAGCTGCACAGAAAAATCCAGGAGCCGTTTTAGACCTGTCTTGTTGGAAACTGACTTTACCAGTATCGTTAACTGGTGGTGATAAGCCAACTGAGTTCTCTGAAAAAGAAGTAGCTAAAGGTGCAAATCACTCTGAGCACTTTTACGTAAATGAAGCTGGCGATGGTGTTGTATTTCACTCTCCTGTTGCAGGCGTAAAAACGTCTAACAACACAAAATACATCCGCTCAGAACTTCGTGAAATGATGCGTTGTGGTAATGAAGACCACAAAACTAAAGGCGTAAATGGTAATAACTGGGTATTTGGTAGCAATGTATCTGAAAAATCGTTAGAAACTGCTGCTGGCGTTGATGGTACTTTAGAGGCAACACTAACAGTTGATCATGTAACGACTACGGGTGATATCTGGCAACAAGGACGTGTGATCATTGGCCAAATACACGCTCCTAAAGATGAGCCAGTAAAAATTTACTACCGTAAATTACCACAACATAAAACAGGCTCAGTTTGGATCACACACGAACCAAGTGGTGGTTACGATATCGCATTCCCAATGATTGGACCAACAACTCAAAACTACTGGCGCCAGGGCCCAAAAGACGTACCAGAATCATATGATGATGGTATCGCTCTAGGCGAAAAATTCTCATACAAAATCGAAGTTGTCGGTTCCGATATGACGGTTTCTATCAGCAGAGATGGTAAACCAGATGTTGTTCAAAAAGTAGATATGCAAAACTCTGGTTTCTCAGAAGCAGACCAGTGGATGTACTTTAAAGCAGGTGTTTACAACCAAAACCGTACTGGTGATGCCGATGATTACGTACAAGCTACATTCTACGACATCGATGTAACACATAAATAATTTCAAAATCAAAAATAGATACAATAGACCGGTAATAAGTTAAACAACTTACTATCGGTCTTTTTATTTATTCAACATTCACAATAATCACTTACAGAAATAACCACAACTCACTGCCAATTCAACCCGCTATTTTAACTAAGTAGTACTCCTACCACCTATCTAATAAAACGTTTAATTGCTCAATAAGGCTTGTCATTTTGATTTATAAGATAAATTAATTATATATATTACTGATTTAGCCACCTAACTAACAGTAAATCGAATAGATCCTCATTTAGTTTTTAGCGAGCAATGCCGTAAATTCTGTCGTCAAGCGAGCCCCTGCAACACAATACTCAACGACTACGGAATCTATATGAAAGTTTATTTTAAAAACCATTTGCGAAATTTTGACCGTTATAGACGTCAAAAGATGTATTCACTTGAGAGCCTACTGTATCGACTAATAACAAATGACTCCATTTTAGAAAAACAGCTACTGCCTAAGAAAGATGTAAAGCGCGTGCTAATTATGCGCAACAATAAAAGGATCGGTAATATATTATTCCTGATCACCTTTGCACGCCAAACACGACTTGCATACCCTGATGCAAAAGTAGACCTGATGTTAACTATGCCTTCACAAGGTACTTACATTGAAGGTCTAGGTCTTGATAATATCTTTTATTCGCACTTTTCATTTAAAGGTATATTCAAGTGGTTAGGATTGATAAAAAAACTCAATACAGTTAAGTATGACTTGATTTTAGCGCCCAATTGCTGTGCTAGTGATTCAATTACAACCGCTATGATTGCAAGTAAAAATAAAGTCTCAGCCTATAATGAAAGACGTGTATGGGCTTTTCCCCATGCGCAACATGTAACATCATCTCGTGAACATGCAGCTCATTCTTCATTAGCTATTTTAGAAAGTTTAGGGCATCAGTTGTGTTACCCGCTTAATCATAACCTTCCATTTAGTGAAGATGAAATTGAGCAAGGTGCAAATCTCAGTCGTGAATATAAAACCGAAGAAGATTCGGTCGATATGGTATTTTTTAGAGGTGCGCGTGGCGTTAAACTTTTATCGGAGGAAGTCTGGGAGACTCTCTTGTTAAAATTTGAGTCAGGCACAGATAAAAAGATAAACTGGATTGAAGTATTAAGCCCTGATATTAAAGAGCCATTAAGAGACAATATTAAAACCTTTGTAACATCAAATATGCGTGTATTAGGTACATTCTTGAAAACATTTGATGGTTTTATTTGCTGTGATACAGGTCCTCTGCACTTAGCAGATGCAGCAGATGTTAAATGCATC
>JBALXF010000504.1:0-2551 GCA_036961085.1 Psychromonas sp. | reverse complement strand
CTCCATGCTTTCACTTAAAGCTGAACCACCAGAGATAGCGTATTCTAAATTCCCGCCCAAGGCTTCTCGTAATTTACAGTAAATCAATTTGTCGTATAGCTTATCTATTAATGTATTTGGCCCCGGTATTTTTGTAATTGCACGCTCGAAAGCCAATGCCATTAATTTTTTCTTTACGCCACTTTGCTCATCTATCTTGGCATGCATTTTTGCATAAACTTTTTCTAACAGACGCGGCACTAAAGTGATGACACTAGGTTTTATCTCTCGCATTAAATCACCCACTTTTTTAATATCGTCGGCAAAATAAATAGGTGTTCCGGTTGAAATGTAATAATAAATAACCATTCTTTCAAAAACGTGCGCAAGGGGTAAACAGGTGAGAATTTTGTCTTTAGCTGGGCTCAATGGAAAGCGCTCTGTCACGCCTTTTATTTGTGCAATTAGATTTGCATGGGTGATTTCAACACCTTTAGGCATACCCGTTGAACCACTGGTGTAAATAATAGTGGCGATGTCATGTTCTTGAATAAGGTTGCGCATTTGCGCATAAAGGTTAGGTTTTTTAGCCGATAACTCATCACCTAATTGTAATAAATCTTCATAACTAATCACATTTTTATGTTTACGATTGGCACTGCGATAAGAGACCACTTTAGTAAATGTACTTAAGCTTTCTTTGATTGAATCATCGAGTAACTCTTCATCTTCAATAAAAATATAATTAATATTGCTGTCTTTTTTTTGAAACTCAAAATAGGTTGAGGAAACATTGGCAAACATAGGGACTGATATCGCCTTATTCACCATGATCGCAATATCGACCATCACCCATTGTGGTGAGGGATTAGAAATAAGCGCAAAACCATCGCCCTCTGTCACGCCAAGCGCATTAATACCCAATGCAAGACGACGAATTGTTTCAGAGAATTTTTCAGTTGAAAGTTTTGCCCATTCCCCTCTTTCTTTGTAATTTAGCGCAGAAGAATTACTGTAGTTATTAACTACGTTTTGAATCATTTGTGGAATTGTTTTGTAATTATCCATATGGTTAATTTCCTTAAATACCATTAAAACTGAGCGAGTTTGAGAAGATGCTTAGGGTAATTCAGTTTTTATACTTAATTTGTTTAAAGTGGATCTTCAATATCTGCTTTATTTATTATTATATTGAGTTGATACCTGCTTATTTTGCTTTTATATCAACTGGAAAACTAACAACTATAGATGCCATCTAAGGAGTTTAGTTCGTTAAACCTTAAATTTGACAGCTGTTAGCAATTAGCTGAAATATATCACTAATGTGTGAAATGCATCATTAATTTAAACTATTTAAAACAGAGTAGACTCATTTTAGTTTACATGCTCATTAATGCTTTAAAATTTTATCAGTAGACAAATGCTATCTCGGATAAATAAATTTATTAATATTGGGGGGTAATGCATTTTGAGGTATAAATCTATAGGAGGTAATCAGGTGATTATTAACATGCTAAATGATGGACGTTGTTATTCAAAGTAGAACAGATATTATTAGGTAGGTGTTATTAGATGGGATATTGCATGGCATAAAAATAACTAACTAGCTACAGTGACAACAGCCACCGTAACTAAGATCAAAGCGTATCAGCTATTAATTATGCTTTATTATCTGCTGAGTACTGCTCTAGCTCTGTCATTGATACGACAGTGATCAGTTCACCATCCATATAAAAGCTTACTAGTTGATCTTGTTTTTCACCACGCAATACGGCTGTATCACCATTTGTGTAAACAATATTGTAATCAATCGTATTGTCATTAACTGGCACAGCTTGTGCTGAATAAATTGATTTATCAGAATTATCAACACGAGAAATAGGATCTAATGGAGCGTCTTTTAATGACGGATCTAAATCATCATTAATATCAAAATATGTATCTGTTTTAGTGTCAAAAATATGTGGTTTACCGTTTAGAGGATTTTTGCCTGACCAGAATTCGATAGAGTTAAAAATCAAGTAATCGGCACCGACGGTAATTGCATATATTGGCGCCATTAGAATATTCAAACCACCACGACCATAACGATTATCTACTGCTTCCAAGTTAAATATCATTAGCTTTTCAGTCACCGCATTACTACCAACACAACCCGATAATGTGCTTGCTAATGCAGCAGCAGCAACCACTTTTACCATTTTTTTATTCATTACTTTCATCATGCTATCTTCCCTAATTGGCATTTAGTTAACAAGGTTTTGAAAACCAGATCTGAAATTTAACAAACCATTTTCTTATGTCAACACCCTTTCAATATAAAGTCGATATAAAGTACATATAAAACAACAATATAGGTTATTTTTTGTACAGGCAAGGGAAGTAGGGAAAGGTTAGAAGCAGTTAAATAGAGAATATATTTATTAACATATAAGCCCAATATCAAAGGTTACTGGGCTTAAATTTTCACAATAGTCAGTTTAACGTTCCCAGTATGACTCTTCTAGACTGTCTTCGCGTTCAGGTAAACCACGAGATAATCTCGGGCTATGCTGTGCTAATACTTCAAAAG
>JBALXF010000503.1:0-2577 GCA_036961085.1 Psychromonas sp. | reverse complement strand
CGCGCATCATTTTACCGCCTGGTTCAACCTTACAGCAAACGGAAAATACTGTTGCTATTATCATTGATGCAGCAAAACGCATTGGCGATCAATATACCCAAGAAAAAGATGAGCCCTCGCCTTTAGTGCGTGATATAACTGCGCAATTTAACTTCAATGCTGATGCGGGTGAATCGGGACCACATGTTGCAACGGTACGTTTAGATTTATTGTCTGCAGAAATTCGCGAATCTTTAATTGAAGAGTTTATCGAAGATTGGCGTTTAACCACCGGTGAATTAGCTGACCCTATCTCTTTAGTATTCAAGCAACCCTCTATGGGCCCCGCAGGACGTGATATTGAAGTACGATTACAGCATGATAATTTAGACACACTAAAAATGGCATCGGTAGAGTTACAAACTTATTTACGCCAATTTTCAGGTGTGAATGGCATACTTGATGATATGCGACCTGGTAAAGAAGAGATATTAATTAAACTTAAAGATGGCGCAGAAAACTACGGCGTTGATGGCGAAATGATCGCTTCACAGTTACGTGCAGCCTACTTTGGACAAACAGCCGATGAAATTCAAGCTGGCCCAGAAAACATCGAAATACAGGTACGTTTAAACAAACAACAGGCTGCAGATATTCAAGCCTTGGGTAATTTCCCTATTACACTTCCCGGTGGGCAACAACTGCCACTGAACGCAGTTGCTTCATTAGACTACGAACGCTCATTTGTACGTATTCAGCGAATTGAGGGACAACGAACAGTGACAGTTATGGCCGATATTGATAATAGTAAAGCAAATGGCACTGAAATTGTTAATAATATGCAAAGTGAATTTATCCCTGACTTACTTTTTAAATACCCGGGTCTAGGCATTAACTATGAGGGTGCAACAAAAGAATCCGCTAAAACTGCAAGTTCATTTATCAAAGGTTTTATTATTGGTATTTTCGGATTATTTGCAATTTTAAGCTTTCAATTCCGTAGCTATTTAGAACCCTTTATTGTGATGTTAGCCATTCCGTTAGCCTTAATCGGGGTATTTTGGGGGCATTGGTTGACTGGTCACAATTTATCAATGCCCTCTATACTAGGTTTTGTTTCATTGGCCGGAATTGTGGTTAATGACTCCATATTATTGGTGCAATATATAAGGCATCACGTTGATATTGGTGACAGTGTGCATGATTCTGTGGTCAAAGCGAGTCGCGATAGATTCCGTGCTGTATTTTTAACATCATTGACCACCGCGGCTGGTTTATTACCTCTATTACTTGAAACAAGCTTACAAGCACAAGTGGTTCAGCCTATTGTTATTTCAATTGTGTTTGGTATTTTCACTTCCACTTTACTAGTATTATTTATCATACCTTGTGCCTATGCTGTATTAGATGATTTCGCCTTGATAAAAAAACATGAACAATTAAGTTAACCTTTACGCTATGTAGGGAAATAACATGCATAAATTGCTATCGTTAATATTGTGTTTAATCACAGTGAATGTGTATGCACAAAATAATTATCATCTGCAAAAAATAGCTTCTGGATTAACTCATCCCTGGGGCTTGCAGTTGATTGATGATGGCAATATGTTAATCACAGAGCGCACTGGCGCGATTAAAAAGTTAGATTTAAACAGCGGTGATATTTTTCTGATCGCTGAAATAGGAAATGTAGTCACTTCTGGTATTGCCACTTCTGGTCAAGGTGGCTTATTAGATATCGCGCAATCTCCAGTCGATAAATCAACTTTTTATTTTACTTACAGTAAAAATACAACTCAAGGCGCAGCCACTACCCTCGCTAAAGCAAACATAGAAAATACCACATTATCACAGTGGCAAGATCTATTAATAAGTGACTCAGCAACATCAACAAGTCGACATTATGGTAGTCGCATTGCCTTTGATAATAAAGGTCACCTATTTTTTTCAATTGGTGATCGAGGTGTTCGTGATAATGCACAAAATTTAGCGAACCATGCCGGTAGTATCTTGAGACTAAATCTTGATGGAACAATACCAAAAGATAATCCCTTTGTTAGCAACAGCGAAGTAGCCAATGAAATATGGAGCTTCGGACATAGAAACCCACAAGGATTATATTTCGATCAACAAACAGAGCAATTATGGGCAATAGAGCATGGCCCTCGTGGTGGTGATGAAATTAACCTAATAATAGCAAAAGCTAATTACGGTTGGCCAATCACTTCACATGGCAAAGAATATTCCTCTCCTTTTGCGGTCGGCGAAGCAAAGGAAAAAACAGGCATAGTCTCCCCTATTAAAGTTTATATTCCATCTATTGCGCCTAGCAGTCTTATACTATATCGCGGTGACGAATTTCCAGCGTTAAATGGCAAGCTATTAGCAGGTGCATTAAAGCTCACCCATATCAATATAATTTCTATTAAAGATAAAAAAGCCATTTCAGAACAGCGTATTTTTGCAGATCTTAGCCTTAGAATCCGTGATATCGAAGTTGACTCACAGGGGGTAATTTACTTTTGTAGTGATAATGGAGACATATATCGCATCGCGAATAAAGACTAAAGGATTAATAAATTAAACGATGATATAAAC
>JBALXF010000502.1:0-2581 GCA_036961085.1 Psychromonas sp. | reverse complement strand
CAACGTACACCGGCGCTATCGACCCTTTATTGGGTATGGCAAAAATCGCACGTGAACATTGTATTTGGTTTCATGTTGACGGCGCTTACGGTCTTCCTGGCATTTTAGACCCAAGTAAAGCAGATTTTTACCAAGGTTTAGAATTTGCTGATTCAGTCGTTGTTGACCCGCACAAATGGTTAGGTGCTTGGGTCGGTGTCGCTGCCACTTTTGTGCGTGATCGAGAAATACTAAGACGTGCTTTTACTCAAGAGCCCGCAGATTATTTGGAAGGAACTATTGACAACGAAGACGTAACTGTTGATTCGTTGCAACATTCATTAGATGATTTTGGTATTCCGTACTTTGATTACGGTGTTGAACTGAGTTCACCGAGCAGAGGAATTATTGTTTGGAGCATGATTAAAGAGATCGGCTTGCAGGGCTATCGAGAGCGCATCATTCGTCATAATAATATCGCATCCTATATTGCATCAGTCGCTCAACAACACCCACAACTTGAATTGCTACTAGAGCCAACTTTGTCTATTTGCTGTTTTCGATTTATTAGCAGTGAAATAAACGATCTCAATGTCTTTAATCAACGTCTTGCTCGCCAGCTAACACGTGAAAATAACTTCATTCCAACGACAACAAAAATTAATGGACAACTCGCGATCAGACCTTGCTACATTGGCGCTCGCCAAGAACAATCTCAAGCTGATGGGCTAATCGAAGCAGTATTGCGTATTGGCAATGAAATGTTGCAGCGATTGACAAATATTGAATAAATAAAGGATTGCAGGCATCTGCTTATAACTTGAGAAATTTCTAATCTATGTAAATAAAGAAGATTTTTTGAATTCGATATTATTTTGCAGGTTACTCTACTTTAGTCCCTGGCTTACAGCCTCCTAATGAATTTCTTAATAGTGTTGTAAGATCCGTAAGTGTGTCTAGATTATCGTTGCCTATCATTTCTTCCATATAGACATCAACACTATCCCATACCAGACTTATATCATTAAGTATTGCACTACCTTTCTCGGTTAAACTGAGTAAATTCCGTTTAGCATTGATAGGATCTTTCTCTGTTTTAATAAAACCAGAGGTAATTAATCGAACTGTCATTGTACTCATACTCGCAGCGGTAATATCAAACTCACGCGCAAGATCTATCTGTGATACACATTCCTTCCGGCTTAATGCTTTGATAACACGAGCCTGCTGAGGTGTTATATCTAATGCTAATAATTCAATCCGAAGATGCTCGTGAATCAAATCAGCCGAGTGTAATAATAAATGAAATTTATGTTGGTGTGTTTGTTTAGCCATAGTTAGCATGCTAACATGCGTTGAAATATTAAGCAGTAAAAGCTTCAATTAATTGCAGATTCAGCATCTTAATTAAACGGAATAATAGACGGAAATGAATTTAGCTAGGTACTTTGAAAAAGTCATAACTAGATCCACTTTCCTAAATAACTAAAGGATAAAAATAATGAGTCAACGCTCCTCTCGAATTGGTACATATCTATTAATCATCGCTATCACAGCATTGTTTACCATTCTAATAATGATGTTTGGTGCCCGCCTAGATCTATGGGAGCCAATTGTTGGTTTTGGCTATATTAGAAATTATTTAGACCCGATCGCTTATTCTGTGTTTAGTTTAGGAATGGCAGGATACATGCATCAAAAGACAACCAATAACCGTAAAGGTACCATCAAAGCTTTAATAGCGACTTTAATTGGACTTGGCCTTTTGTCTCCAATGCTTTTCGGGAAAATTCAACCCGCAACACCTGCTCCAGCTATTCATGATATTACGACAGATACAGACAATCCGCCGGTATTTTTAGTCTTGGATGAAACCCGTGCAGGTGCAAAAAACTCATTGATTTATGCTGGTAAAAAAGACGCTGATATACAGAAAAAATCATACCCAGATATCGCGCCTATCCATTCTGACCTTGCCGCACCCGATGCGTTTAATAAAGCATTAAATATCGCAAAAGAAAAAGGCTGGGAAATAGTCGCACAAGATCCAAAGGCATTTCGTTTTGAGGCCACAGCCCGAACCCTAGTGTTTGCTTTTATGGACGATGTAGTTGTTGTAGTGACGCCACTAGATAATACAAGTCGTATCGATATGCGAAGTGTCTCACGCATAGGTAGAAGTGATAAAGGAGTTAACGCTGCCCGCATTAGTGATTTCACTCGAACCTTTAAACAATAATTTAAAAAATTCTCTCTTTCTTTTCATATTTAAATGATAAGAAAGGATAGGTATCCAATAAAAATTTTTAGTAATGTAAAAGCGGGGAACAAATATGACTCAATCACTGTCCCCTATTAAATATATTTTTTAAAATCACAATTTAATACAACAACCACACTATGAAACATGGGTAAGCGCAGCTTGTAACGCTTGTTCTCTATACAAATAGTTATTTTTCTTTTCGATCAAATCTAATACATGGAATTTTTCTAATTGTTGACGAGTTTGCATATTTGGGCATAACAATAACACTTCACAATTAGTATCTAAGGCATCTTTTATTGCATTTTCTAGTGCAAGACCGACAGTTACGTCAATCAT
>JBALXF010000501.1:441-2582 GCA_036961085.1 Psychromonas sp. | reverse complement strand
GGTGAAGAGTAATCAATAACGATGTTTTGTGGGTTTTCAATTAAATCAACATTTAAACGCTTATCAGCGTAGGCGCTATCAATCTGCGCTTCTAAATAATTAGGATTAATAAAAAAGTTAATAAAACCAGGCCCAGCAATTTCTGTTTTAATGATAAGGTCAGATTCTGGTAGGTTTTTAACAATCAATTCAGCTAATGCACGTGGGTTTTGTTTTGCCGGTTTTGCTAGCATTAATGCCAAGTTATTTGCAAAGTCTCCGTGTGATTTATCCTTAGTGCGATCAATGTTGATGCGAGGCTGAATATCCGCAGGAATAATTTGTTGAGTTTTAAGAGAAGCAATTGCTTGCTCAAGTAGTTGCTGGATATGCGCTTTCATAGATAAATCACCAATTGATACGGACTAATAAACAAGCTCAGATTCTACCGTTTATAACAGGCTAAGACTAGGGAAGAGTGATTTAAAATCAGCACTTAAGACAAAATATTCATTTTGCCTTAAGTCGGGATTATATATATTCAAATTCATGACTTGCCATCATCACTTCATGTAAAGTTTCTTCTTCTTGATTGGTCAAATTTTCCAACGCAATTTCAGCTTCAATGGTTGGGGCATTAAATGCGGCTGTTTGCATTAATTCAATAATTTGAGTATCAAGCCGCATTGCTAAAGTCACTACGTCTTCAAGCGCTAACTCTGCTTGTAACTTCATTTGCGCACATCTCATCGGGAAACTTTGATCAAAAACATTATCTAACCAAGTATTCAATAAGCTAGCAGGTGCTTGTTGAGAGTATTGATGAAGATGTAAATAAGATAACTGCTCTTTATTTTGCATGAAATCGAGCAGTAACTTTACATTTTCATCATTAGCTTCAAGGCTAAGTCGTTGATAAAGTTGCGCAAGCGCAACATGGCACTCTTCTATGTAGGAGAGAAATTCTTTGATAGGTTTATAGCTCATAATAAACTCCTTAAATGAACATTTAAAGTGTCTAAAGCTTAGTTAAGCATTTAAAAATTTAGTAGTTAAAATGGTTAAAAAACAAACAAATTTATTTTGTTAATTAATAGCCACTTTTACTTTATTTATTATCAATGACTTATACAACCTCTAAGCGAGCGTAAGCGGTCATTAACCATTTGCTACCAACACCCATAAAATGAATTTGTAATCGACTATTCTCGCCACTACCTTCTTGCGCAGTGATCGTACCTTCACCAAATTTTGGATGTTTTACTTGTTGGCCAAGTGTAAAACCTAAAACATCTTGGCTTTCAGTGGTGAATTTAGGCTGTTGCACTGCTGGTTTTTGCATGCGACGGACTTGTGTTTTGAGGCGAATATATTCAATATTTTCCTCAGGCAGTTCAGCAATAAAACGTGAAGGCGAATGAAACTTTTCTTGTCCGTATAAACGGCGGCTTTCAGCATGACAAATGGTTAACTTTTGCATTGCTCTTGTCATGCCCACATAACAAAGGCGACGTTCTTCAGCCAAGCGAACTTCATCTTCTGCTGATTGCTGACCAGGGAACATGCCTTCTTCAACGCCCACCATAAACACCTGTGGAAATTCTAGACCTTTTGCTGCGTGCATTGTCATCAATTGTACTGCATCTTCAAATTCATCCGCTTGATTGTCACCAGACTCTAAAGCTGCATAAGCTAAAAATGCAGTTAACTCATTCATGTTTTCTTCTTCGTCTGGAATAACAAAGGATTTAGTTGCAGAAACAAGCTCTTGTAAATTTTCAATACGGCTGCGAGATTTTTCACCTTTTTCATTTTCAAACATCGCATGCAAACCCGAATGAGCAGTTACATGGTCAACTATTTGGAATAGAGGTAGTTCTGATGTTTCTGTTTTGAATCGATTTATTAGATCAATAAAAATAGATAAAGATTTTCCAGCTGCAGGGCTAAGCTGTTTTTGTTCAATTAACAATAAACTTGCTTGCCACAATGTATAACCTTGTTCTCGTGCGCACATTCTTATTTTATCAAGTGTCGTATTACCGATTTTACGTTTCGGTTTATTTACAATACGTTCAAATGCAGCATCATCTTGATGATTATTCATTAAACGTAAATAGGCGATACTATCTTTGATTTCTAAGCGATCGAAGAATCGCTGA
>JBALXF010000501.1:0-431 GCA_036961085.1 Psychromonas sp. | reverse complement strand
AAGGGATCTGTTGTGCCATTAATTGTTCTTCAAAAAGACGAGATTGCGCATTACTACGGTATAAAATCGCACATTCAGATAGCTTTTTACCGCTACTTTTCCATGACTGTAATTGAGACGTTACGTAACGTACTTCATCATAATCATTAAATGCACTGTAAATCGCAATTGCATCGCCATCTTCACCACTCGTCCACAGCTCTTTGCCTAGGCGATCACTGTTATTTTTAATCAAATGATTAGAGGCTTTTAGGATATGCCCTGTTGAGCGATAGTTTTGCTCTAAACGCACAGTAACAGGGTTTGATTTTTCGTTTAAAAAACGCTGAATATTTTCAATATCTGCACCACGCCAGCCATAAATTGACTGATCATCATCCCCAACAATAGTTAAAAAACTATCTTGATCGGTTAATAAGTTTAACCAGGCA
>JBALXF010000500.1:0-2589 GCA_036961085.1 Psychromonas sp. | reverse complement strand
CCTGGTCCGTTTAGGTTGGTCACATGGCGACCAAGAAATATTCTCTGAGCAAGAAATGATTGAACTATTTTCATTAGATTCAATTAATAAAGCCCCTTCTGCATTTAATACCGATAAGTTAGTTTGGTTAAACCAACACTATATCAAAACACTTGCGCCAGAATATGTTGCAGAGCACCTTGAATGGCATATGAATGAGCAAAAAATTGATATGACTAACGGCCCTGCTCTTGCTGAAGTGGTAACTGCACTTTCTGAACGTGCAAAAACATTAGTAGATTTAGCCGCTTCTAGTCGTTATTTCTTCGAAGAGTATGAAGAGTTTGATGCTAATGCAGCTAAAAAACACCTTCGTCCTGTAGCAAAAGATGCACTTGTATTAGTACAGCAAAAATTACAAGCTCTTGAGTTTTGGACTGATGAAGCATTACAGCAAGCAATTCAAGACACTGCCGATCAATTAGAAGTCGGTATGGGTAAAGTCGGAATGCCGTTACGTGTGGCCATTACCGGAGCGGGTCAATCACCTTCATTAGATGTAACCTTACGTTTAATTGGTAAAGAACGCAGCATCTCACGTATTTCTCGTGCACTAGAATTTATTGCAGCACGTGAAGCAGCTCAATAAAATTATCTTCAATAAATAATTTTATTGACAGTTAATAACGAGGTGCATATTATGCACCTCGTTCATTTAAACTAGATGATTCAAGTAGTTAGATAAATTAAATAAATAGGTTTTATAGGTTTAATACCTGTAGTAATAAAGTGGGGCTATAGCTCAGCTGGGAGAGCGCGACGCTGGCAGCGTTGAGGTCTGCGGTTCGAACCCGCATAGCTCCACCACTTTATTTTTATCCTACTTGTTAATATTCAAATATCACCTCAATGCATTTCCCCTGCCTATGCCGCTTAATTAAATCTCGACCTTATTCCCTGTAATTATACTTTGCCTTAATAATTGATCAGGAAACTTTATGCCAAAACAAAATGAGCTTTAACTAAAGCTTCTGTTAATGTGATAAAACGATCTCCATGACAAAAAATGCTAATAGCACTCTCCCGAAGCCCCCTTGGATAAACAATCTATTATTGTATCTTCATTAGCGATGCGATTTATTTCCCTGTTCCACTAACTAATAATACTGCAACATCTTTACCTTAATCACCATCACCCAAAAGTGACTTTATTTCTCGTTATATATCAGTGTATGACTATTAATAAATACAGGTTTTTCCAACAACACCTTTTCTGTAAAACCTAAAGATGGCAAACGTAAATTTTTCTAATCTGCTTCTAGGCGTCACTGACAATGACACGAAAATAACAGCTGTGATTAGATTGGGTTTATTGTCCAAGACAGTATCTACAGTTCAACTTTTTAGACTCATCTGCGTCAACGTGCACTCTCAACCAAATTTAAACAATAAAGAATTATGCTCATTAATGAATGCTAGTTATATCAACTAAATGTCTGTAATGGCGAATCAAGCCAAAACACAAAAATTATCTGTACAAATAAATTAACACCAATAAGGTTTGACATCGAACATACCAGTCAGTAACATTGGTTTTACGTCAAACCAATATACAGTTAAATGTTGTCTAAAATGGAAAATAACTTGTAGCTGGATCGCTGGTATTTGCCTTCTAATTATCAAGTACTTAGTTTCGAATTAAACAAAGTGACATGTTTTTTGGTGCTAATTTACTTTATTCAGATATTACTTCTACTATTGAGAGGAGAAGTTATATTCTCAGTGATTGGCTATCAAATTGGCTTAAATCAGCGGCGTTAGCAGCTGTAACAAAAACCATAAAGCTGTTGCCCCTAATTCATGTATCCAGCAGTCACTATTCACAGTATTGCCACGATACGTTATCAGGGTCAGCACGCAGCAGTTATAAAACAACAACAACGTTATACTCTAGACTAGCGCTGGTATTGATTGGATTTTAAGCAACAGAAAAAGCCACCGGGGGAACTGTACTGGGCTGGATTATGCGATAAGCCCTGCACAAAATTAGTATTTATATTACGGCTGGCCAAACTTGGAATGCACTCTTCTAACTAAATATTTTAATAAGTAAAGGAACCTAATAATGACTGCATCATATTTATCTAAAACGATGTTATTTAGCTTTTTAATCGTAATCATAAGTGGCTGTGATAATGCCAAAGTACAACCAGCGCCACCGCCACCAGCAGTCATAGTAGAAACCTTAGCATTTAGTGAAATTCAACCTCAAATGAGTTTTATTGGTCGTACTCAAGCAACTGAAGATGTATCCATTCGTTCACAAGTCGAAGGCACACTATTAACTCGTCACTTTACAGGCGGGGATGATGTAAATAAAGGTGACTTATTATTTGAAATCGACCCTACCCCTTACCAAACTGCTGTTGACCAACAACGTGCTGCACTTGAACATGCTAAATCGGCCTATCAAATTGCAAATAATCGTTTGGAAAGAGGTCAAAGACTGGTTAAATCCGGCTCAATCTCTGAATTGGAAATTGATGAATTATCCGCAAGTACGGCGCAAACGAAATCCGATGTAGCAATCAAACAAGCGGCCTTAGATAA
>JBALXF010000004.1:14294-21370 GCA_036961085.1 Psychromonas sp. | reverse complement strand
GCGATTGAGGATTATTCTGCATTAAGATACGTATATGATCTGGTTAGTGAACATGGGAATTGCCAAGAATTAGAACTATTAGTTAACCCAAATAACCCACGAAACTTATTTGGTTTGACGGCTTAACTTAGCAAGTTTATCAACAAATTTGTTCATCACTCAAATTCTTACTCACTTTTTACATTCACATTAAACGTTGGAAAAATTATGCCATCATTCCCACAAGCACCAAAAGCGGTTGTCATGATCCGTCCTCATCATTTTTGTCCAAACGAGGAAACTAAATTAGATAATAGCTTTCAAGCAAGTAAACCTTTTGACAAACAACAAATAAAAATAGAAGCCTATGAACAGGTAACTGAGGTATGGAAAACACTTGAATCTGAAGGTGTTAAAGTTCATATGTTTGAAGACAATGGTACTGAAACACCTGATTCAGTATTTCCTAATAATTGGTTTTCAACTCATACGGGTGGTCATATTGCGATATACCCTATGTATGCTAAAAACCGTAGAAAAGAGCGTCGTACCGATATTATAGAATTACTTAAGGAACAATATCGTGTGCAAGATATAATCGACTACTCAGGGTTGATATACGATGAAATTTATCTTGAAGGTACAGGAGCTATGGTCTTGGACCATATAGAACGAATCGCCTATGCAGCTCAATCAAAACGAACAGATTCACATGCACTTGAACGTTTTTGTTCTCATTTTAATTTTGAACCGATGGCTTTTAATGCACAGGATAAAGCCGGGTTATCTATTTACCATACTAATGTTTTAATGTGTATTGGCAGTGATTACGTAATGGCTGGTTTTGAATTGATACCAGATCAGAAGCGTCGAGATGAAATTATTCAGCGTTTTAAGAACTCAGGAAAGCAGATTATTTCTTTGTCCGAGCAACAAATTAATGCATTTTGCGGTAATGCACTTGAATTGCAAGGTTCTTCGGGACGTATTTTAGCACTTTCAACTAAAGCACATTCAGCCTTAACACAAGAACAAATAACTGTGCTTGAAGCAAGCGTGAAACTTGTACCACTTGATGTCTCAGTCATTGAACTTGCAGGGGGTTCAGTACGTTGTATGTTGGCAGGCATTCACTTATCAGAACGATAGTTGTTTCTTCGTAAACAAATATAATGCTCTTAATACGGAAAAGGAACGTCAGCCAAGTTCACTTTTAAATTTGTTCAAACCTGAGTTAAAGAACCACTAATGTTATGACCTAAGGCGAGTATTTCATAACATGGTTTGACCAAATCTGGAACTTGATAAACTTGCATGCCCGCAGAGATAGCTGAACGAACGCCGTTACTGGAATCCTCAAATGCCAAGCAATCTTTAGGCTCTATATTTAAGCGCGATGCCGCCAATAAAAATATTTCAGGGTGAGGCTTGCTATGGGTTATCTCACAACCTGTACTGATTTGTTCAAAATACCCTTCTAAACCTGCTAGTTTTAGCTTGGTCATTGTGACTTTTTTGTCACTGGATGTGGCGATAGCAATAGGTATTGATTGTTCTGTTAGCCATTTTAATAAATCAACAACACCTTCTTTTATCGCAATAGCTTGAAAATAAACAATGCTATGATAACGCTTTAGCCATTCGCTTCGAAGGGTTTCATAGTCTAAATCCGTACCGTAACCTGTGATTAAAATATCCTTTATACAGGAAGCATTGGTACCAATTATTTCAAGTACACATCATTTAATATCGGTAAAGAAAGATGCCTACAAGCATCTTGAAAAGCTCGTTGGCATACTCTTTCTGTATCGAAAAGAAGACCATCCATATCAAAAATTACAGCTTTATAATTCATTTTTTCATCTCAAATAGTGCCAATCAATCACGGGTAAGTCAGATTGCTTTAACCTGCCTGTAAAACAAACTTTTCAAATACATGAGCAACACCATCAGTATCACCAGGTGCCCCTAGAACTCAGAATAAAGAGGAAGCCTGACAATGTAATAAAGTCTGCGGGGTGGGATACGAATCGCGAGAGGAAGTTCCTCCTGACAACTACGTAAGTCGGGTAGGTGCTAGGGAGTCACTATGATACTTCTCTATAGATTTTTATGTGTTAAAGGTTCAATATTAAAGTTATCACCCTTTGGACTCTTGCTATTATTGACCAATATTCCTTCAAAAACATCCGAAATTCTAGTTTCATTTTATGGGTAAGACTTTTATTCAAAAATGAACCTATAAAATAGATGGTATCCAAAATGCAAAGCTAAATTTTTTAATGCCAATAAGGTGGCTAACAAATTATATGAACACCTAGGGTCAACTGTTTTAGTTACAACTTTTATGCTGTCAGTCATCGTTCTAATACTGCAATTCGGTTTCTCAGCGTTTCTACTTCGTCTAATAACTGTAAAGCGAGCGCTGCACCCGGTAAATTTAAGCCAAGGTCCGATTCCAGTCGCTGTATAATCCGCACTCGACGTAAGCAATAACCTTGGAATAACCAATCTTGTCGTCTATTAACAACGGGTTCGATCACTCCCTCTTCCACCAATGCCACAATCCACTCATGCGGTTTACCGCTGGCATGGCTGAGCTCCTCCAAGGTAAAAAAAGTGCTTTCCTCAACAATTATTCCGGTTAATATAATTTCCTCTCTCACCTGCTATCCCTCCATACTCGCTCTTGGGTTAAACACCAATTCAGCTGCCATCTCTTTAAACAGCGCCTTAGCCTTTTCACTCGTTGCCGGCGGTACTGATACCGAAAGCGTTACATAGATATCCCCAGCAGGATCCCCCGGAATGCCACGTCCTTTCAAACGTAACTTGTTGCCACTGTTAGAGCCCGCTGGAATTTTAAGATCCACCACACCAGAGGGAGTCGTAAGTTTTACAATTGCGCCTAGTACGACCTCCCATGGTGCAACTGGCAACTGGATATGCAGATCTCGCTCTTCGGCTCGGTAAAAACTGTGCGCGTTAAAATGTATCTGTAGATACAGATCGCCATTACCGCCATGACCTACTCCTTGCTGACCTTGGCCTGCAAGACGAATCTGTTGACCATCTTTAATTCCTTTAGGGATCTTGATATTGAGGGATCGGTTTTTTGTTTGTACTTTGCCATGATTATCGAGATTCTGAGTCTGTAAATTAATTCGACGATTAGCGCCATAAAAAGCATCTTCTAAATCGATCCATGCTTTAGCATGACTATCTTGTCCTCTGACATTGAACTGCCCGCTCTGATTAGATCCCTCTCTCCTGCCTCGCTGCCCAAATAATCCAGAAAAAAAGTCGCTAAAATCAGCACTATTTATATCACTAAATTGATCACTGTTAAATTCAGAAGCAGAATCCCAGTTAGGTGGGGTATGAAACTCTTGCCCAGATTTCAAATTCGGATCCAGACGATCATAGGCCGCACGTTTTTTGGGATCTTTAAGTACTTCATAGGCTTCAGCGAGATCTTTAAACTTACCTTCGGCATTATTCTCGCTACTAATATCAGGGTGGTATTTACGGGCTAGTTTTCGGTAGGAACGCTTAATATCTTCCTGAGAAGCATCACGTTTTGATGATATTATTTTGTAATAATCTTTATATTCCACAGTTTATCCATCTTTTGGCTGTATGTAGAAAACTAAACAACAAAGGTACAATAAAGGCAGCTATTTGGGCTATAGAAGTACACTTAAATAGTAGCTTATGTTGCTCTACATTCAACAGACATTTTAAGATTGCCATACAGTTTCTCCCCGCTGTATTTGTATTTCAGCAGCGTTAGTCAATACCAATAGCCGAAGCACAGACCTTTTTCAAGCGCATAATCGCCTAGTTATAAAAGTAAACATACAAGCGCTGTGGTGACTAAAGTTTAAAAGGTCATGGGCTCAAAAAGATCATGGGGCATGTCTTGCGTTTGATCCGTTGGCAAAAGGCAAGATCTCCCCCCGTTCATTGTTATAAATACAAACATCCACAACGGCGTATAAGAATAGCTTCCACTTTACGTCAGAGACAAAAAAAGCCAATCCATTCAGATTAGCTTATTTCAAGATGGGGTATTCTAGCATTGCTTAAGACTGCTGATCGGGTACGCGACTGAATGCCGGTCGAATTTCACCTACAGTCTGACCTAGGGAGTTTATTATCTTTGGCCTGATGTGATTGCTGAGCTTTTTTTTTTCAGTTTCAGATAGAGCACCTAGTCGGTCAAGAATCTCTAGCAAGGCAACCGAGCGAGCTCGGGGGTTGCCGTCGGCGATTTTTAATGCAATGCCCAATCCACGATCGGGCAATGCAGCCATAAAAAAACCTTCCGCACCGGTTTTTGCCAGTACAGCGCCATCAGTAACATTTATCAGATCACTGGCTACTTCACCCGCTCCGGCAAGATAAAATGGCTCATGGGTGATAGCATGGTGAATGCGTTTAATCGCTTTGCCGCGTCGCTCTGATAGCCCCTCCGGATTGGCGAAACGTGCCATAGCGATACCGAGATTCCTTAACGGCAAGCTCGGAGCAGGAAACCCACAGCCATCGATCCCCTTTGGGTGAGGATCAAGTTTAAATTGTGCAAGGTCTGATATGATATCAAAAGACGACTGTTGCACTTGGTGGGCCGCTTGATGATAACCTTCAACTGGTTGTTGAAGATACAGTGCGGTTGTCATAAACCCTGCGTGTTTACCCGAACAGTTGTGGTGCAGCCGACAACAATCCTGACCGCTGGCCAGTAATGTTTGAGCACTCAGTTCATCCGACGGCAGGCTTGCACCGCAAGCAAGCTGTTTTTCCTTCAATCCTAAACGTTTTAGCCACTCGGCCACTCTCTCAATATGCATTGGCTGACCAATGTGAGAAGCGCAAGCTAAAGAAATCTCAGCGTCACTCAGCGTATAATGCTCACTAGCGCCACTCTCAATTAGACCAATCCCTTGCAGCAGTTTTATTGCCGAGCGGGGAAATACTAGTTGATCGATATCTCCCCAGCTTTCCAGAACATTACCATTAACATCGCAAACAACGGCGGCACCAATATGTTGGCTTTCGACCGAACTACCTCGTGTAACTTCAACAACAAAAGGTTCGTGGTACATAGAAAACTCCGTGGTTAGGAAGAATACAGCTCCCCCCAATGTATTGAAATGTATGCCCATGATACTTCAAGATGCAAAGTCAGCAAGACAAATTGTGCCTAGATACTAGGCATAAAATTGAAGCCTAGTCACTCTAAGTCGATGTTTTATAACAACGTAGATTGGTGCAAGTTGTCTTGCCCTTCGGGGCTTAAGCTCGAAAACCAGCACTGCGTTACAACAATCGAAAAGGGAGCTACCATTACTTCATGTTGCGCCTTGCCCTAGTTACCGAGCTTATGCCTGACCAAGCATCTTGAGGTAACATGGGTATAAAACCCCGACAGGTCACTGAGGATTTTAAAAGGTAATCAACTCTTCTTTGAAAAGTAATTGATCTCCTTCTATAAAAACCCTCACTATATGCAGTTTCATCCCTTTTTCAGCCCAGTTCTCATAGAAAAGAAACATATTTGTATCCTCTTCATGGTTGGAGCAAGTCAAAGTACCACTAACGTATTGAGTAAAGGAATGTTGATTATAATGATCAATGGATTCTTTCACAGACAATTTATGAGTATGACCGCAGAATACATGTTCTATCTTGTGTTTGTTGATAAAGTTATGGAGGTTATAGGAATTGAAAAGCGGGTCATTATCAGTTTCTAAAAACGTATGATGGCAAAGGAATAACAATTTGTCATAACTTAATTGCTCTATTTTTAGGGAGAGAGTCCGCAAAATCTCATCATCAACACATCCATTATCACTGTATAACTCATTGGAATCGATTCCCACAACCAATATTGATTCGCCATGCAGAGTGAAGGTTTTAATATAGTTAAAATCTGTAAAATTATTCTTTACCTTTGTTATTTTTCGATCCAAAAAAACATTCTTTTTTGTACATTTTTCCGGCTGCAATGGGTAAATAGTCTCTGAATCCGAAATATACTCACGAAAAAAATCTTGAGAGCGCAAGTTTCGTTTATCATGGTTTCCCATGATAGAAAATCGATTAGCGCAATCGATTGAATTTAAAAACTTGCTAGCACTTTCAAATTCACTTTCGAGACTGTCCGTCGTAGAATCCCCGGTATTGATTACAATATCCGCATTGTAGGTGTTCAATTTCTCCAACAACAATTCATTGTTTCCTTGCCAATGGCGAGGTCCAAAATGCAAATCTGAAATGTGTAATATATTCACTTTATGCCTCCATTTTTTTTCGATTTATTAATATTTCAATAAATCGATTGTCTGTTCTAAGCCTTTCAATCGTCAAGGCAACTTCAAATATGAGCAAAGCTTCAGCAAGCTTTGCATAGGATCATAATATTTGGCTGAGAAACAGTTTCGTTCTTTCATGTTGGGGATCGTTGAAGAATTTTTGCGGCTCATTTTCTTCAACGATTTCGCCTTGGTCCATAAAAATCACTCGATCAGCGACGGTTTCAGCAAAGGCCATTTCATGGGTCACAACTATCATTGTCATTCCCGTATTCGCCAGCTCAACCATTACATCGAGTACTTCCTTAATCATTTCAGGATCAAGTGCAGAAGTTGGCTCATCAAACAACATAATCTTGGGATTCATACATAATGAACGGGCGATGGCCACACGTTGTTGCTGTCCTCCAGATAGTTGCCCTGGAAACTTGTCAGCCTGTTCCGGGATTTTCACTCGCTCCAGATACTTCATCGCCTCGGCTTCCGCCTCAAGTTTGGGCATTTTACGCCTCAAAATAGGGCCAAGAGTAAGGTTATCTAGAATACTAAGGTGAGGGAAAAGATTGAAGTTCTGAAACACCATGCCGACTTCCGTGCGGATATGATCAATATTCTTTAAATTTTTATCCAAGGTAATACCATCGACAATAATATTCCCCTCTTGATGCTCTTCAAGACGATTTAGACAACGAATGAGAGTTGATTTACCCGACCCAGAAGGACCACATATTACAATGCGTTCACCTTTACGCACTTCAAGGTCAATATCTTTAAGAACAT
>JBALXF010000004.1:0-14284 GCA_036961085.1 Psychromonas sp. | reverse complement strand
CTGTACCATTTGTTCATGGCCTCCACTTCAATGATTATTTCATCAGAAGCTGCCGATCTTAATTGTTCCTTGCCCTTAGGTATTATTGTATCGTTCATCGTTTTATTCTCTTATTAGTGGCCGTATTCTTGTGACCAGTAGAAAGTTTTTGTTCAATATGGCGGCTGTATTTTGACATGGCAAAGCAGATCAAAAAGAACAGGATTGCGCCAAATACCAAGGGTTCTTTGTGCATACCAAGCCAAACGACATCCTTACTGACGGAGCGTAACATTCCTAGTACATCAAAAAGTCCGATGATTGAGACCAAGGTTGTATCCTTCAATAATCCAATATAACTACCAACAATATTCGGGATCATATGTTTCAAAGCCTGCGGCATGATAACCGCGCCCATTGTCTGCCAATAACCCAATCCGATGCTATGCGCCCCTTCATACTGGCCTTTGGGGATCGCCTGAAGTCCAGCGCGAACGGTTTCAGCCATGTAACAGGCATTGAACAGACATACGGCTATGATTACCTGAACTAATTTATTAAGGACAAAACCTTCAGGCATAAACAAAGGAAACATGGTTGTCGCCATAAACAGCACGGTAATCAATGGCACTGAACGAAATAGCTCAATGAAGGAAATACACAGTATGCGGATAAGCGGTAGTTTCGAACGGCGTCCAAGAGCAAGAAGAATCCCACCAGGTAGGGCAGAGGCGATACCGACTCCTGATACAACAAGGGTTAGAAACAATCCCCCCCACTGCGTCCAAGAAACCGCCTCAACCAGCCAAGTCATTTGCCACAAGTAAATCACCACAAAGCAACTTAAGAAAATGCCAAGCAGAAGACGATTTTGTGCTTTTTCAGGTCGGCTTTGTTTTCCAAACAGGCGGATAAGAAATTCAGGCAGACCGATTCCCTTAATCATTCCTATTGCTGCATGGATGGTATTGCCCAGCAGGCAAACAATGGCAAGGCTAATCATAACTTGCATGAAAATACCCTTACCACCTCCGGCAAAAAGATATCCAGCAAGGAAAGGATAAAGAAACACCGTGCTCAGACCGATAAATACCTTTGCCTTAACCCGCGGTAACCACAGTGGTGCCATCCAGAGGACCAATAATAGCCCCCCTAAATTGATCCGCCACAGCTCATCTCTTGGGTAGCGGCCATAGAAAATATTCTCCAACCAATCAAACACACCAGCCCAGCATGCGCCTGTTGAGCTAATTTCAAAACATTGACGACGACTTTCAGCGATCCAGACGGCATCAGCAATTCCCCAGACCCATAACTCCTTGAGGGACATGTAAAGAATAGAAATAGTAACAATAGTAAGAATACTGTTGAAAACAGAGGCGAATAAATTTTTATGCACCCAGCCAATTAGCGATCTTTCTGATAAAGGCGCTTTCCTAGGTGGTGTAGTTTTTACTTTTACAAATGCCATAATTAACGCTCCACCAATTGAACTCGTTTGTTGTAAATATTCAACATCCAGGAAATAAATAGGCTGATCGACATATAAAATGCCATTGTCATTCCAACAATTTCAATCGCATGCCCCAATTGATTCAGGCTTGTTTGCATGAATAGGGAAACAAGATCCGAATAACCGATGGCGATCGCCAAAGAAGAGTTTTTTACCGTATTCATCCATAAGCTGATCATCGGCGGCACGATCGCAGGCATTGCCTGAGGAATAACAACATAAACTGCCATCTGCATGGGTTTCAATCCGATAGCATGGGCTGCATCTTTCTGGCCTTGGCCAACTGATAACACACCTGCACGTACAGATTCTGCAAAATAGGCCGCGTGATAAATGCTTAATGCGACGAGAAGTGTTAAAAACGCCGGTGGCAATGCCGCCCCACCAGCAAAATTAAATCCTTCAAGCTTGGGGATATCCCATGACAGAGGAGAGCCGGTCAGTAAATAAACGCTTCCAGGTAGTAAAATAAGGAGTGCGATCGAAGCGACAAAGGTAGGCACAACCTGCCCAGTCAAATCACGTTTTTTTTTCGCCCAGCGCATTAAGAAAACAACCGCTGTAATAGCAATAACAAGCGCGAGTCCGGTCATCCACAGTAAATCACCCGGTACCGGCCACGCCATGTAAAGGCCGCGATTATTGAGCAATAAAACTTCAGCTCCAGCTGAGAGGTCAATACTATTTCTAACCTGAGGCAAGACCGAAAATACGCCGATGTACCAAAAAACAAGCTGTATTAACAAGGGAGTGTTACGAAAGATTTCTACATAGGCAAGGGCTACTTTGGAGACTAGCCAATTGTTGGACAGCCTCATCATTCCTATGAAAAATCCCAGTGTAGTACTGGCGATAATTGCCAAGACTGAAACAAAAAGGGTATTGAGTATGCCAATAAGATAGATCTTACCGTAGGTGCCGACCCCGGGCTCATAATCGATCAGTGTAAAACCGGGATCAAATCCCGCCGAAATACTCAGGAACTCGAAACCTGTGCTCATATCACGAACTTCTAAGTTACGAGCGGTGTTGCTGTAAAGATACCACACGCATAATGCAACCACTGCTGCGGTAAGAAATTGGTAGAAAAATGAACGGACGCGTTCATCATGGAAAAAATCAAACCTTTCTTTTGAATGAATCGGCTTGCTTATTTTAGAACTCTCATTCATCGCCACTATATTTCTTCCTTGAAGTTGGTGTTGTTTGTGCGCCTATATTTTATAGGCGCAAGACCAACTAGGGGCAATCTAAGCTGAGAATCAATTCGATGCCGGTAGGTGGGAATAGTAGTTTTAACGCATTGGTGGTGAGTACATCAAACCGCCATTTGTCCATAACTCATTAGACGTTCCTTTTCGCGGGATGCCGATAGCCAATTTCCCACTTCCCATATAAGCTTCATAGTTCTCACCGTAGTTACCAACCTGTTTGATGATGTTATAAGCCCAGTCCTTAGAAAGTCCCATTCCTTTATGAATATCTCCTTCAACACCAAGTAAACGGCGAACGGAAACATTCTTTGAAGTGGCTCTCATCTCATCAACATTGGCACTGGTAACGCCAAGCTCTTCAGCATTGATCATCGCAAATATGGACCATCTGACAATATCAGCCCATTTGTTATCACCATGCCTTACCGCAGCAGATAGTGGTTCCTTTGAAATAGTTTCGGGAAGAATAATGTGCTCTGATGGGTTAGGGAAGGCGGCGATATTTCCTGCCATTGAAGACTTATCCCCCGTTACAGCATCACAACCGCCCTTCAGATAAGTGTCGTCTCGTATATTCCAATCTTCAAAGGTCACATTGCTGATATTCAGTTTATTTGCACGACTGAAATCGGTCATATTAAGTTCGTTTGTGGTACCCGTGGTCACACAAATTTTAGCGCCTTTAAGCTGAAGGGCACTGGTGATGCCGCTATCTTTACGAACAGTGAAACCCTGGCCGTCATAAAAATTGGGGGGTAAAAAATCCAAACCAAGCTGCGTATCTCGAGTCATTGTCCAGGTGGCTGTTCTAGATAAAAGATCCGACTCTCCATTAGCCAATGCCGTAAACCTAGCTTGGCTACTAACAGACTGGATTTCAAGGCTGTTTTTATCGCCAAAAATAGCAGCAGCAACGGCTTGACAGGTCGCAACATCAAGCCCATACCATTCGCCTTTGGCATTCAAATTATAAAATCCAGCAGAGGGAGTTCCTACCTGACAGCGTACATGTCCACGCTTTTTAACAATATCGAGGGTATTTTCAGCAAATGCACTGGAAGTGCCTGCAAAAGTGATGGAAATGGTTGTAAGTGCTATCGCGAGTGTTTTAAGTTTCATAGAATATCCTTTCCATTTGATTAGGTTTAACTAAACCTATTTCAATACAATTTCTGAAAGTATTAGCAAATACTTTTAGATGTGTAGCAAACATGCTCATGCATGAGAGCAACCGCTTCCCACGGCAACACCAAGAATAGCAATGTCATAAAAATCACCACAATTAGGCCAGTCATTAACAAAAACTCGATTGCATGCTAATTGAAAAATAATATTTTATGTTATATATGTTACAAACTTGTGATGGATGATAGGCTCGATTAGAAATGAATTGGCATTTAAATAATGGCAAGTCATTTTATTGTAAGAAATAAATACTTAAAACATGAACGTGCATCTTGCAGATTTGATTTTATAGTATATAACCGCTAAGTAGCTATAACCGCCATCTATTCAGGGATCAAGCTCTCTACCGTTACTTAAGTTATGGAACTATACGTCAGCGTGCAAAAATTTTGCTTCAACCTATATATAAGCAGATAAAAATAATCGAGAGTAACTTGATCACCTATCTCATTTGGATGAATTATTCAGCAGAAAAGAAAGAGCTCATCTCAGAACAATGGAGCAGATCAATAGGGCGTGCCTTACCTTTGCTCTATTGGCAACAAGAAAAGGGCAAAGGCAGACGCGGGCTAAGTTTTGAACAATATTGTAACTAGTCATCAAAGAACAGGTTTAGCTGAACCTCAAAGCGTCCAATTGCACGACTGGATGATTTCATACCCATTCCCAAATCGTCAGGAACGATAATAAAATCGAGATCTCGTCGGTCTTCTCGAAGGTAGCGAAGCACTTCCTCTGTGACGTCAATGTTAGCTTGCCCTCTAGAATTGCTTACGCTAAAACGACCATCCCCCACACTCAGCGTTTGAGAATAAGGGGGCGACGTTCCCCAGCCATTCGAGCCACGCACAGCGCTCTTCAATTTGAATACACTATAATCCCTAATGGTAGAACCCGGGGCACTGCCAATAACGCCAACACCAAACGAACCGCCGGGCTCATCCCATTGTTCTGCTGGCACGATGCGAATGCCGTCATCAAGCGGCGTAAAACTGACAATTTCTAGGACAGCCCTGCTCAGTCCTGCTGATGACTCACCACGTTCAATAAGTTCGTCTCGGACTCGAAATGTAAAGGCACCAGAGCCAATAATGAGATCTAACTGATCGCACGCAATAGGTGCTGCACCAGGAATCCAGGACGTTTGGAAGCCCGCAAGAATCTGATTGGGAGTTTCGAATCTGCCACTGCTGATCGGCGGTAAAAAAGCGCTCGTCTGGATACTCAATGCACAACCATCTGATTTATTGTAGAGCCTGCTGTCATGAGTCGAATTGCTCACTGGCTCAAATACGCTAGAGCAACCGCATAACAGCACAAGGCAAATGAATATAGAAAAAGATACTCGGTATTTCATAGAAACCTCCGATTAATCGGGAAAAGGCACAGTAATAGTATAGGGAAAATACAAGCCCATTACCAAATTGGTTGATTTGAACAGGAGTTAGAATTTCAATGGTTTTCTATGGTGAGAGTTATTCTACAGCCTTACCGCATCATTAAGCGGTATAGAATAGTCGGCTAAACTGTGCATGGAACAAGCATGAACCAAGGGTTATGCTGTATTTCACTTATTTAGATTTTTCTTCAGCAGCTAGCATGTTCATTAATTTTGTAAACCGCTTTAGCCTAGTTTTAGGTTTCTTCACACTTATCAATCCGTAAAAATAGGGCAGGTCATGCGTTTTTACCTGTTGGCAAAAGACAAGACCCTCGGCTTCCGTTAGATAATTGCATGTTCCGTTTAAAGCGCTTTTTAGATGCGTGCTCTTTTTAGCGATACTTGTACTGGGTAGGACAATAACCTCTCGACACATCAGTACTACGAAGCTTTACATGCTTTGTTGAGCGCCCGGAAACGCGAGAGCGCCAAAGTTTAAAACTACCCAATTTTAGACGACTGCGCATGAAGCGAATGACTTCAGACTCATTCAAACTAAATTGTAGCTCTATCGCCTCAAACGGAGTTCTATCTTCCCACGCCATTTCAATAACTCTTGATTCACTTTCTTTGGATAATTTCATTGAATACTCTTTATCTATAAACATAGTAAACATACGTTCATACTAGGTTTTCAGATCAAAGCGTCGTCATATTGAATGTCAGAATATCTATGCCCACATTAAGCGGACTAAAATTGTTGGCTAAAATTTGTAGCTAAGCGAAACTGAGCCAACTGTTTTAGTTCCGTTTAAAGTGCTTATGTTTATATAGGTTCAAGAACTTTAATTAACTTTTCTAATGCAAGTTTGCATTCTGGTATTTTGCTTGTATTAATCGGTTGTGGATTAATTGGGTTTGAAGGCGCTTGAGATTGAAAATAGTTTTTGTGAGCCTCAAGATAGTATTTGAAAGCATTTTCTATTTTGCGAGATCTTTTTTCACCTACGATGGCTCTTAGAGTTTGAATTTCATCTTCAGTAACCCGTTTTATACCAATATGATTATCCTCCATAGAATCCAATTGTATAACTGCAGTTTTTCTCAACACTTCAGTTGCTTGATTGAATTCTTTTCTTTTATCCCTTCCAAGCGATAACCAGTGTCCAATTATGGCACCAACGAAAACGCCCAGCATACCTGATAATATTGGATCCATGTGAACATGACCTATTTAGAATTTAAACAACGCCGCATTAAGCGGACAAAAATTATTGGTTATAAATGTTGATAAACGAAACATAACCAACTGTTTTTGTTCCGTTTAAATGCCTTGTTATAAAAAATTTTGGAATGCAACTTCGACATAGCCGATAAATTCGGGAAACTGCTCTATTACAAAGCTTGATATTTCATAATCAGATAAATCTTTCACATTCTCAACCAACTCATTGAAATTAGTTTCTATAAAGTCTTTAACTGCATCCTTCGCATTTTCAGGTATTTGTTCTACGCCTTCCACAACTTCAAGGACATCTTCCAACTTTACTTTGAAATGTGAGCCATCTGCATCAACAAAACGCTGCCCCGTGTTAGTTGTAAAATAAGTCATATTCACCTTTTTTATAAGAGCATTTAACTTGCAAAATGTCATATTTCTGGCGGAAAGACGACTGTCGTTTACTTATTACAGTATAAACTAAGAGTACGTCATTTAAATTGCATATCAAATAGTTAGACTTCAAAAAAATGTAAGTCATGTAGAAAGGCGACAAATTGTCGTATTTGTGGTGGAAATACGACCACTCACTGAGCTGTATAAAAAACAATATTTTCAGAACTTTAATTTTTAGAAAGGTGATATTAAGGCAGATTATTTCATTGTATTTTAGGTCGTACTTTGTAGAGCACTTAGCCCCCTCCATCCCTAGAATCGCACTAGTTTGAATTCAAGGTGACTTACTCATACACACCATCGAGAAATAGCATGTAAATGTAGATTTAAATTCACCGTTAACCTAATAAGATGATGAGTATAAAAAGAGAGTGGGTTATCAAATATCCGGTCTATCTGAACAACAGCTTAATTACTTCGCTTCTTAATTCAGAACTAACACTCCACTAATTGTTCAGCTCCCCACATATTGTATCTACTGCCAACCCTCATTAATTTTTAAAAGCTATACCACTACCAAATCGTTGATAAGAGAATATTTATTATGATAAATAAATGAACCAACAACCTTGCAAACCCAAATGATAACCATTATCATTCAACGATTCTAACAAAGGGGCTAATTATTATGATTAAAACAATTACTTTTACCAGCATGCATTTCTGTATTGCATTTTTAGTGACATGGCTATTAACTGGCGACATCATGATTGGTGGTTTAGTCGCAATTATTGAACCCTTGGTAAATAGTGTTGGATACTTCTTTCACGAAAAAGCATGGTTACGTTGGGGCTCAAAAAGTGATGAAACTGATGAAAGCAGTACAGTATGTTAGATAAACAAAGCCTATTAAAAATGGATATTGATATTTTATACCAATCGGAATAAATAGCTGATCTTTTTTGCGGGTTAAAATAAGCTCTTTCTTCGTTGTAACTTTCATAAAGGGAACAACCATTTATGTCAAATTACGCCTTGAAATAACCCATTTTTCCTACGCAAAAATATGATCACATACTTAATCCAATTGGTATTACTCAGTATCATTAATATGCAGATAAGAAATGATTTCTCTAACTTCAATGAATTCTGTCAATTCTACGGCATTGAGCCACAACAACTGCAGCAACACATGGCTGAAGCCGGTTATCTGCTTAGACAGCAGAACCAGCAATTTATGCGTGTTTAGTGAGTAAAACAGGTGCATCACTTGACCTTCTTCGAAGGTTTTTTTGACTGAATTTCCCTAACAATTATTCAGTGAAATTTGCAAAGAGGCGACTATTACATTGGCAGTGTTAGGCTTTATTTATTTGGCGTAAAGACTCTAATACGATGCCCATCAGGATCAATAGCGATCAAAGTAATTCCGAAAACCAACTCTGTCGGAGTTTGAACGAATTTAACGCCTTTGCTCTCCCATCGTTTGAAAAGGTCATGTAACTCTTTTGAATTCTCTACCATTAAGGATAGCTCTGTACCACCACCAGTAACATTTGCTGGCGGGGAGACTTGTGCTAGCTGCTTTAACTCAATGGTAACCCCCTCACCTATTGCAAAAGATATGAAGGTTGGTGATAAAACCTCACCCTCACATTCAAAGGTATTGGTGTAAAAATTTTTGCTGATTTCAATATTTTCGACATAAAGAACAAACGAATCAATTTTAAACATAAAAGCTCCTAAAGCAGTACAACTTGATTGAATGGCTACTGTACCGATTGTGAGTGACAGTTTTTGTCAGTAGTGGATCTTTTTCTCACCAATACCTTCTATTTGTTGCCATTTCTTTAGTAAATCACGACGATCAGTTCGGTACATTTGCTCAAGTGTTTGCCAGCGTTCTATTCTGTCTAGCCTGAAATTACGAAATGCCTCTCTCTCCTGACACCAAGCGACTAGAACATAATGATACTGAAATAACCCTATCAAAATAGGCCATATTATCCGTGAACTGGCATTCCCTTGGGCATCTTGATAGTCAACCTCAGCTTTGTACTGATGTTTGATAGCATGTCTTATATCTGATAACTCTGTTGTTAATTCTGGCACTTCAATAATAGAAGCAACACGCATGATATCTTCGCTTCGCTTCACGCTATGGTCTGCTGGTAATACCGCTGATATTTTAGCGATCGCATTTTTTGCCGCTTTACTAAACTCACCATTCGCCTGTTTAGCTATCCAATCAGCTCCGAGTCGCAGAGCCTCTAACTCCTCAGTTGAAAACATGAGTGGAGGTAGAGTAAATGTCGGTTTCAATATATAGCCAATGCCTGCCTCACCTTCAATCTCTGCACCTTGTGCCTGTAATGTTGCAATATCTCGATAGATAGTACGAATACTGACACTCAGTTCTTGAGCTAAGTGCATTGCTGAGACTGGGTATTTATGACAGCGTAGCAATTGCAGTAAGTCAAAAAGTCGTTGGCTTCTAGACATGAAATAGATCCTTTAAATAATTAAGAAAGTAGCATTACCAACACATCAAACACGATATTAGAGTAAACAGCTAACTCGCTTTGTAGCTCCATTACGATCTTGATAGCAATCACTGCTAGTGATACCGGCATCCCCTGAGCTTTTTAATAGGCGACTCATGACTGACTGTGATAAAAAATTTTCTGCTGCCGAGATACATTTTTTCTTTCAGCAAAACACTTAATGATACAACTAGATTTAAACCTATCTGTGAAAGTTATTGTTCTAAACTACGTAAATAATCACTTAAACAAAGGATGAGATATACAATAAATGCATAACACTTATCAAGTTAAGTCATTTCATTACATATTACGATTGAGGTAGAGTTACCACATCCAAACAGCACATATTATATTTATAACTAATGAGGGATATTATGAAAAAGTTACTTTTAAGCTCTATTATCACAGCAACACTGACTTTAACGGCATGTGGTTCATTAAATGAAACCCCATCTACCGTAACAGCAGAGCAACCAATTACTGTAACTCAAGATAATTTTCCTCAAGCTTATACTAATCTTCGTTTTGGCGCATTGCTTGAAAAAACGGGTGGGGTAAACAAGTTTCTTGAAATGCCTGTACCTAGCAGCGCCCCAGAGAAGCAATTTGTAGTACGCATGAACAGAGATACATTCTACTCTGTTGCTGTTGTTGATATGTCGAGTGGTAGTGCTTACCTTACGATTCCCGAAACGGATAAATATGTCACTATCCAAGTGGTCGATGAAAATCACGAAACACAACCAATGATTTATGGCTCAGGTAAACACAAAATCACAGCAAAAACAGACTTTGCTTTTGTTGTCGTTCGCTCATTAGATGATAATGCTCGTCGTAATTTAGTGCTTGAAGCAGGTAATGCAAAACCATTTACAGTAAAAAAATGGGATATGGCATCATTCAAAACAGTAGATACAGCAGGAAATATTGATTTCAGTAACGGTTACGACCAAGCTAAATCGTTTAGTAATAGCGAAAGTGGTCAAACTGCTTATGATAATTATGTCGGTGCAGCGGGAGGATGGGGTGGTGCTATGGTAGAAGACAACATCTATCAAACAAGTACATATCTTGCAGATAATGCATGTTATTCAACAACATTTACTGACCCTAAAGCTGAGTATTTTTGGTCTGCAACAGTCTACAATGGCGATGGACGCATGTTTAACGATGTAGCGCATTTGTCGAGTGAAATGGATTTAGAACAAAATAGCGATGGCACTTATACCTTACATTTTGGCTGTGAAGGAAAAGTAAATAACATACCTACCGTTGAAGGTAATACGACAGGTAAATTCAATGTTTTATTCCGTCATTACGGACCAAGCGAAATGGTGAGTAATGATAGTGAAGGTTATAACCCCGCAAAATTGATAAAAGAAGTAAAATAACTGATTTTTTACTAACCTCTTAATAAAAAACCTAGCAATTAATTGTTAGGTTTTTTCGTTTGTAGAGATCAACTAATCTTATTAGTCCCCTTTCTTCGATATGATATTTTTCTATTCCTGTGTTTCCTGTCCGCCTAGCGCTAGTTACAAAAATAAAATAACCACCCTCTTTAATTTATAACAAGTCATTTTCCTAGGGAGCTTCGTGCCCAAAAAGCGAGTTAACAACCTGCGATTTTGTGGCCACTTTAATTGACCACTACACCACACCAACTGACCACCAAAGATCAGCACATTTTTACTACTAAGAATGAAAGTTTAGTTGTGCTTGTAGTGATTATTCAGCGTTATAAAAAGTGTTACCTAGTGTTAATTTATTGGCACTTATTTTCTAATAACTGATAATATATCGATCATTTTTTTAATTGTCGTGTGTAGGTGAAAAGTTTGAGTGAAGACAAAGAATCACATTTAGTCCCCGGTCGTGAGTGTGGAGCCTGCACAGTGTGCTGTGTTGTGCTTTTTATTGATGATGTAAATTTTAAAAAGCCTGCCGATCAAGTCTGTGAAAATTTGATGAAAAAAGGTGGTTGTAAGATCTACAGTAAAAGGCCTTATGTATGCAAAGATTGGTATTGTGCATGGCGCTTTATGGGGCAATTAGACGAAACATGGAGGCCTGACCTCTCAGGGATTTTGTTGCAATCAGACGAAAATGGCATTATTTTTCAGCCAATACGAGATCCTAAAGATGTCTTAACGACTGAGCGAGTAATCGAGTTAATTGGAGGGGGTGTAGCGCAAGGTATTCCCATGCGCATGTCTATTCCTACACAAAAGGGATTTCGTAGTTATAGCATGCCTCTCAATGAACGTTTAGAGGCTGCAGTGCAATCTAGAAATCTGGTTACTATTCAAGACAAAATGGTTGAGCTGATTGACTTTGCATCAGCACAAAATACAAGCCTAATTCCAATTATCGAGAGCTAATAACAAGCAGGCAGATAAATGGTCCAGCATGATTTTTTATAGTCGAGTCTTAATTTATAGTGTGCCTTTTAGCGCTACTGGCAATATGATTTAAGTTGATAATTATAATTCAGCAAAATAAAAATTATTATTATTTTAATATTTTTTTCTAACTAGTAATGTGCCCCGATATAAGATGAGTTGTCTACAAATATAGTTAATACTGAACTGTAGACATGCACTCATTTTGTACGAATAGTGCCCCAAAACCGGAGCCTCTAGCTCGGTTCAGAAGGAGGTTTAAAAATGACTAACATCTCTAGATTTAAGGAATTTGTTCAAAACTTTACTCGACTGATTGACCGGTTCGGTAATGACGAGGAGCGCATTTTTAGCGAAGGAAAAAACCTCCTAAGAGAACTCATAGTCCACGATGATTGGTTACCAGAGTCTTTTTCTAATTCACATCCAGAACGGTATCAGCAATACTTGCTGCACTGTGACCCGATGGAACGATTTTCTATAATTAGCTTCGTTTGGGGGCCTGGCCAAGGGTCGCCAGTGCATGATCATACGGTTTGGGGCATGGTAGGTGTAATGCGTGGTGCAGAACAATGTGAGGAATTCCAGTTTGATCCCACCTCTGGAAAGCTGCTTGCGGGTAAAACCCACAAGTTAAAACTGGGTGATGTCGATATGGTCTCTCCACGCATTGGGGATATTCATAAAGTATCGAATGCTCTCAGTGATCTTCCGTCAGTCAGCATCCATATTTATGGCGCTAATATTGGGATTGTTAAACGACATATCTACGAGCTTTACAGCGAGCACAAAAAGACGTTCATTTCTGGATATTCAAGTACCATGATTCCGAATATCTGGAGTAGTTCGAGGGACCTCTAGTGTTAGGGAGGACTGAAACATATTAAAAACGAGATGTTCACTTAGGTTTAGAGTAAAGGTTCGTGTAACAAAAAGTGTAGTGGCTTAATTAAAATAGCCACTCTTTTAAAGTTTTTAGTATTATTTTCTAAATCGCGTTGTGCCCTTAGAACGTGCAAAATCTTGGCCGATATTACTCATCCACTACAGTAGATGGATAAGTAGATTTTAGGGTATCAATAAAGCTTTTAACTTTTGGAATATTAATGATATCGCGATGAACTAAAATCCATGTGGGTACTTCCCACTTCAATCCAACATCAATCCAACATCAATTTCAATTCAATCATCATCGTGCTCAACAGTATCTATTGGCGTAATACCAATACTACACCCACTATAATGCCTGCTTTAGCACTTGTTGCTCTGAACTTGTAATTATTATGTTTGTTTCTGGTATGTGATTATAAATCCACTCATTCCATGATACTGGAAAGCCTTGGTCAACATGAAACAAAACGACTTATTTATTAGTAAAACTTATAACGAGTTTGCAAAATAATAACCGCCCTGCTTTTGTACCGGTCTTACTAAACAAAGTTGCAAAAGAATAAAATAGCTGAATGTCGCATTAACCGTAAAAAATTTCCTGTTCATTTATCAACTATTTTAAGCAATGCTATTCTTATTCCCATTCCCATTCCCATTCCCATTCCCATTCCCATTCAAAAAATCCAATAGGCCATTTTAATGACTCGTTTAATAAAAAAAAATATTGTTTTGCTTTCTATTTTAACGACTATTTTTTCCCCCATTTGTTTGGCTGAAGAGCTAAATAAAAGCGCTGATAAGGAAAAAGACACTTGGTATGCGCTGACAGCAGAAAATGATGCCGTAACCTTGGGTGATAATAGTGATGATGGTTACACCAATGGTGTAGCTTGGTCCTGGGGATATGATCCTAAAGACAGTTTTGCAGAAGTTGATATGCCCAACTGGATTCGTAAAATAAGTGAATGGACCTATTTAAACGACAGCAACAATCATAGCTTCTCGATAAATTATGTCGTTGCTCAAGGCATGTTTACGCCCGATGATTTGACACAAGAAGAAGTCATTGAAGATGATCGCCCTTATGCAGGTACTTTGACATGGTCAACTCGTATCTATAGTTTTGATAACCAAATTGCTAACAGCCTGGGACTAACTTTAGGTGTTGTTGGTCCCGCCTCTCTCGCAGAGCAAGCTCAAACAGGTATTCATAAGCTAATAGATGCAACTGAGCCACAAGGTTGGGATAATCAACTTTCAAATGAGCCAGTATTCCGAATAGATGCAGCACATGTCAGACGCCTATTCGATTACGACTTAAGTAACTCACTCCAGTTTGATACCAACTCATACAGCGAAGCCGGTGTTGGTAACTTACGTAGCGATATAGGCACAGGTCTATCAATTAGAATTGGTAATCGGCTAAGCGAGAGCTTTGCTTATATCAACCCTGCACCTGCACGCGGCATAAACAATACACTAGGGAGCCATTTACAAAGCTTTAACTGGCATTTGGCTATTGCTGCTTACGGCAGTTACGTCTTTAATGATATTACCC
>JBALXF010000049.1:7886-11281 GCA_036961085.1 Psychromonas sp. | reverse complement strand
GTGATACCTCTTTGGTGCAGGACAGTTATTAAAATAGCAACAACTAGTCCCCCTAAAATAGGCTCAGGAATATTAAATTTTGCTAACTTAGGGTTTAAGTTAATTAAGCGTCCAATAAACAGCACTAGGATTGCAGTAATTAAGGACTCTGATACACCAACTTCGATAATATTATCCATAGTATGTTCCGATTCAAAATGTAATAAAATTTCAGGAAAGAATATTTATGATAACCAAAGAAGTATAGGAAAAATAACAGACTTTTACTAAAAACATATTAGTTTGATTGTGATTTTTTATTTTAAAGAAGAAAAATCTAAGTGAAGTATTACGATTCTCCATACAAACGCTTTAAACCTATGAAGCGAGAGGGATCAAATGATTTCTTCTCAATGTTCTCAGTAATAATTTAAACCACTATTCCACTTTTACGGCACATAAAAGTAAACCAAAAACCTTATTGATAATCATTACCATTTAGTTTAGTATGATTGCATTGTTCATTTCTATTTGCAACCACTTAACCAAAAGGTCACCTATGTTTGTTTGTATATGTAATGGTATAACAGAAAAAGATATTGCTTTAGCGGTGGAGCAAGGTGCGAGCACAATGAAGCAATTACGCGAGCAATTAAGCATTGGTAATCAGTGTGGTAAGTGTAGTCAGTTTGCAAAAGCTACCTTAAACGATATGACGCTTAATTATGATTTAGCCGTAGAGGCAGCTTAACAAACTTTAAAAGTGTGTTTATAAAATTGGGCTAACCGATTTACATTTGTGACTGTAAATAGTTTTTGATACCTGATTTATCAATCAAGAACTGCTGTGCTTCCAACCAATCAATTTGCTCTTCTTGATGTTCAAGTATGTCTTCTAGCATATCTCTACTGATGTAATCTTGGCTTTTTTCGCAAAGACTAATCGCGACTAAAAGTGTATTACGAGAGTCCATTTCAAATTCTAAATTAGCTTGCAACATCTCTTCACAATGCTGTCCAATGCGTAATCGGCCTAAATATTGGACGTTTGGCAAACCTTCTAAGAATAATATACGTTCAATAAGCTCATCTGCATTTTTCATCACCTTAATCGAACGCTTATAATCCGCTTGATTTAAGTTATTAAACCCCCAGTTTTTATGCATACGAGCATGTAAAAAATATTGATTGATAGCGATAAGTTCATTCGATAAAACATTGTTTAGTTGTAGAATAATTTCTTTACTGCTTTTCATAAACCTTTCCTTATTCTACTGGGCTATCACCCATTTGTGACTGAATGTAGTTTTCAATACCAATTTTATCGATAAGGCCAAGTTGTTGCTCTAACCAGTAGACATGATCTTCTTCTGTGTCATAAAGCAGTTTTTCTAAAATCTCTCTCGATTGAAAATCACTTTCTTGTTCACATATTGCTATCACCTCACGTACTGCTGCAACGACTTCCATTTCGAGAAGTAAGTCATTAGCCATCATCTGTTTAACTTCGCTGCCAATAATTAAATCTCGACGCTTGACCAAATTCGGCTTACCTTCAAGAAACAAAATTCGCTTAATCAACCAATCTGCATGCTCAGTCTCTTCTTCTCGTTCATGCTCTAATCGAGTGTATAGCTTATTTAACCCCCAATCTTCATACATGCGGGAATGGATAAAATATTGATCAATCGCAGCTAATTCATTTTCTAATAAATGATTAAAACTATCGATAACTTTTTGACTACCTTTCATGGTTAACTCCCAAGCGGTTATTGAACTCATGCTTAATAATAGATGCTTTATTGAAAGTTGGATGAGTAGCAGCGAATTACTACCATTAGAGTAAAGCCTGTTAGGACAAGTGCTATTTGATGAGTATCTTATACAAGGTCAGTAAAACTGACTCACGGAAGATAAAATTTTAGAGAGGAACCCAAATTAAATATCGTACCCCACTAATTAATAATGTCTTTTTTACATTCGGATATAACGTAGTCACGCATTGTTTCTGGTTCCAATTTTGCTACATAGGCGACCCTTACCAGACCATCTATATTATGCGCAGTCACACCTGAGCCAGGATGGTCATATTTTTCCAAAAGTGCACTGATCGTTTTATCGCGATCACTCCCTGCAATACGCATTTTTGAGGCTTCCTGCGATACTTCACCTTGCTTTTCGCAAAACTCCTCCTGTGTTATCTCGCCGTAGGCAGGTGCACAGAATAAGATAACAGCGGCAAAAACCATGGAATAATACATAAGCAATTATCCTTTTTAACTTCGATACACTTAAATTAAGTATGGATGCGCTATTAAATCAAGTATTAGATATGGCTTTGTATTAGCTCTTACCTAGGATCTTGCGCGGATATAGCCAACGAGTAGGAAAATCTTATGATCGATATTCCTACTTGTTCAAACATATCAGCTTCTCATCAACTCAGCCATTTCAAGTAACGACTGTTCAATATAAGTTTGCATCTTATCGAGTTTTTCTTTCATTGCTGTTCGACTCGTCATATTGAAACGAATCGAGTCATTGCACGTGAAATAGCGAATTCCATAACCATCTTCAACAATCGGTCCATAACCTGCAAGATTGACTCCATAATCGGATGTCGTACTGGTACAAACGATACTGTTAGTCAGGTTTTGGTAGCCTTTATCAGTGAAAATTTGTGGAAGCGTATGTATGCCCAATTCAGTGCCAGCTACTTTATAGCGGTATTTTAACGCAAGAAAATGAGAATAAACTCCGTTACCTGAACGACACTCATTCGCCCTTTCTATGTGCTTTTGTGTCGCTTTAATCAATGAATCTTTTTTAGTTTGTATGCTACAACTGAGATCACCCATATTATCAATAAAGTTCATAGACTCTGCTGAAACTGTGTACAAAACATCCATACGTCCATGAATAAAGGTTCGGGTCATGACAGCTTCATAGGCACTGTAGCATTTCCCATACAGCTTATACTCTGCAAGTTGCAGCGCTAATTGAACAAATGCATCGGGGCTGACAGCAAACTTTTTGATCTTGTTTTTTCCAAACCGAGTAAAATCTAACACCCTAGTTTGTGAGTTAGCCATATGCTTAATAAAGGCACCTTTGCAGCCATCAAGTGTTTGTTGCAGTGCTTCATCTAAATCAAATTCAATTTTTTCAGTCGTTGCTCTAAGTGTTTGCTGATTATTCACTGAAGTGCTGTTTTGGCCAAAAGTCACCTCATCTATGGTGTCATAAATATGTCCTATCAGACGTAACATTGCGGATCCATCTACGCATGTATGCTCGTAATTAGCACCTATTTTGCCATTTTTACAGACGATAAATTGCAGTGATTTGTCGAATAAACGGTCTTTTCCATCTCCATGAAAGAAATGCTTTGATACGTCGCTTATCTCTTCTGGTGA
>JBALXF010000049.1:0-7876 GCA_036961085.1 Psychromonas sp. | reverse complement strand
GTTTTGATCCAGACATAAGACAAAAGTTGATTCTTCAATATAAGTGATCGCAGTTTCATTATTGCTTGATATCTGCAGCAGATCAGCCCGTTTCTTTGCCCAAACATCACGTGGCATTGTGGTCAATAGACCAACGTTTTGCCCTTGCTCTGATGGCGATAAAATGCACATTAGATCAAACTCAATGTCCGAAGCAGCTCGGATTTCACCTTCGCAATCAATAATAGTAAGCTTATAAATATGCATATTATGCATAACCACAATATGCTTCCTAGACTCAGAAACTTTGAACTGATCAGTCCCCAACTGCGCCACCCTGATTGCAGAAAAAATATTTTTGTACTGATTCATACAAAGTGGTTTCTGTTTTTGCATATCAACAGTCAGTTGTTGCTTATCAACCAACGCAATAAAGTTATAAATACTCACAATCAGAGCAGTTGCGATATGGCTCTGCGATTTAGTTTTCTGATCAAGCTTGTTTTTCAGATAATAAAATACGTTGCTGTTTATCGCTAAAGGTTGTCGACATTCAAGGTATATATTTTGCCAAGCAGGTCCTGCCCAGTTTGAATGAATATCTTGATTATTCAATTTGATCAAATCATTCTGCAGCTTTTCACCTTCTCCTCCCGTCATTAAGAACTGTTCAATTACCTGTTTCGTATTGATTAACTCTTGTGCAGTTAATAACGGCTCAGCCCATTCAATGAGCTTATCGCAGGTGTTCTTTAAGTTCGGTACTGGCATTTGAGGTAACGATTTCTGGCGGCTAAATGTGCTATCTAACAACGTGTTAATTCCTTCTAGATAATAAATGTACATGCTTATGTAGATGACTCAGGTGATCTTTTGCAAAAAACTTAAAAACACTACCACAGAGAACACAGAAAGCGCTGCACGCTACACGGAGGGAGAACTAAAACAACATTTTGTAGTTTGATGAAAAGTGCGTGATGCATTTTAAATAATTTTATTCATTTTCATTTTCATTTTCATTTTCATTTTCATTTTCTCCTGAATTAAATACATAAGCATGTAAATGTATTTCTGCATGACTTATCATTTTAATCTAAGGTCGGTAATAGGCTATATCATCGAGTTTTTGACTCAATAAACAGTTTTACAAAAATTGTTTTAGCTATAACTATTTTATTATTTTTATATAGATACCATGAGTTAATCTCGAAATAATATCTTCGCTAGCATTACCTTACCCTTTAATGGCACATTAAATTTAAGTTTAATACGAACTAACGTTGATAAAAATCAAACTAGCCTGTAATAGTTAGAGTGCTAATCATATTGGTGAGTTACTGGGGACATTTATAAGAGGGATTGATCATGATTTTTTCAAAACAAAATTAACTAACGCAGCTATGTGCAACCTAACATTTCTAGTGCTAAATTCACTTCCTTCATATCATTTATATTTAAAAAAAGAAAAAATCACACATAAATGCTTGTTCACTGACAATTTCAAGATGAAGTAATGAGGTTATTTTCATTACAGTTATAATATCTATATTTTGTTATCGAGAATATGGGTAAACGGAATATGACAGAATATGACAGAATATAAACTACTGGCAAACGATGTTAAGGGGCTACTAATCAATCAGGATATTCAATGTATTGTCAACGCTAACAGTATGACATTTGAATACAGTGGAATTGATCTTCAACCCATTTCAACACATTACCCGTTAATGAAATTTGAGAAGCAAGTTGAAACAGGTACACGTTTTCTCGGAGATGGTTTTCAGATGTTATGCCAAACTGCGGGCACCATAGAAAATCAAATTGATATTGGCCGTTGCCCCGACAATTCCCCTAGTTACCGTATTTATTCTGAACATGCCCCGAAACGTTTTTATAATTACCTAGTACTGGAGCAGTCGACTGGATTCCAATTGTTTGGTTTTACAAGTTGTGATCGTTTTGCAGGATACTTTGAACTACAACCAGGAACTATTGCGACTAACATTATTGCCTATATCGATGGCGAAAACATCAAACCAAAATATTGGTCTAACAATAAGCTTGAATCGATCGCGGTGTTAAAGGGGGCGAGTCTTGATTGCGTGTTTCAGCAATATGCAGATTTAATTACTAAAACACACCCACTAAGAAAAGGTGTTAACGGCCCGGTTCCTATTGGTTGGTGCTCTTGGTATGCCTATTATTCAGATGTTAGCGCGCAAGATGTTAAAAACAATGTAAAAATAATGACTAATGATATGCCCGATCTAGAATGGGTATTATTGGATGATGGATATCAAGCATTTATGGGTGATTGGCTTAGCCCTTCTGAAAAATTTTCGGGAGGAGTTAAATCATTAATCAATGAAATCAAGGTACAGGGAAAAAAACCAGCTATTTGGTTAGCACCCTTTATCGCTCAGCCAGAATCAGAGGTTTTTAGGCAACACCCAGAGTGGTTTTTGAAACATAGCGATGGTACCTTACTTAAAGCAGAAGATATCACTTATGGCGGGTGGCGCTGTACGCCTTGGTATATCCTAGATCCATCACATCCAGAAGTATCGGCATACTTAACACATGTTGTCAGCGTAATGCGCAATCAATGGGGCGTTGAATTATTCAAGCTTGATGCCAATTATTGGGGCACGTTAAAAGGAATTCGTCACCAAGCCGGCGTCACAGGCGTTGAAGCATATCGCATGGGGATGCAGGCGATTCTAAAAGGTGCTGGAGATGCAATCGTACTAGGATGTAACTCTCCTATGTGGCCCTCTCTCGGACTTGTTGATGCGATGCGAGTGTCAGACGATGTAGAAAGAAGCCAACATCGGTTTAAGCAAATTGCCAAAGAAACCTTCTACCGTAGTTGGCAGCATCAAAGACTTTGGTTAATTGACCCAGACTGTGCAACCTTCACCTCCTTGCCAAATCAAGCAACAAACCAACACACCTACCAATTTCACCGCGACGTGTTATTAGCTAGCGGCGGCTTATTACTGTCCGGTGACCCATTGCCTGAGATGACATCGTTTGCTAGAGAAACACTTGTTAAATTAATTGAACGACAAAAAACAACAAATCATAGCGCTGTGTTTAATTCATTAAACTTACAGCAAGCATCATTAAAGCTCAGCGAAAAGCAACAACTACACTGCCTTTTTAATTATGAAAACAAAAGCAGTGAATATAGCTTAACTTCTGATTCAATCTGCGACTGGTACGACTTTTGGACGGGGCAAAAGTTAAATGAGATCCCAACTCAAGTTTTTGTTGCAAGCATGAATCATGGTTTAAGTAGCCGATCTATCATTTCAATCGCACAAATGGATAGTTATAAATAGTAAGACTACTGAGCATCGTTAATTTAAAGATTAAAAGCTAAATTTTTAAAACTATAAGCCAGCATTTTTGCTGGTCTTAGTCACTCATTTTATTTAGCTATAAGCGCCACTTGCGTAGTGAAGTTCATAACTATGGCTATATATTTCAAGGATGTTACCAAACGGGTCTTCCATGTAGATCATACGGTAAGGTTTTTCACCTGGGTAATAAAAACGAGGTTGTTTCATGCGTTTTTTACCTCCGGCAGCAACAATTTTATCCGCTAACCCCTCTACATCAGGATCTTGTACACAGAAGTGGAAAATGCCTGTCTTCCAATATTCAAAATTGTCATCTGGATTTTTTTGATTCTTAAATTGGAATAACTCGACACCAATACGATCACCTGTTGATAGATGTGCAATGCGAAACCTTTCCCAGCCTGCACCAAATACATCGGTGCACATTTCGCCAATAGGAGAGTCGTCTTCGACAACGTCTGTAGGCTCCATAATAAGATACCAACCTAGTACTTCAGTATAAAATTTTACGGCAGCTTCCAAATCGGGAACAGAAATGCCAATGTGTGAAAATGTACGTGGATATGGGTTCATTTTATCACCTTAGTTATTTTACTAGAGCTGAAATAGCTTTAGCTGTAGGACTTTATTTTCAATAGTTACTGGTTAGGATTCAAATTACCTCGCAATGTGCACGTTTATAAAAGCTATTTAGATCACAATTATTTTTTACGATTGTACCTCCAGCATCGAAACTTTGTATTGGCATTGCAGAGATGCTTTGCAAAAACAAAATAATGAGTCCCTGTTATTTCAACCTCGACTATTTTTTAGCTATCGTAAACTGTGTGCTTATACCTAAAAGGAAATATCAGATAAAACCCCTAATTAATTTTAGGAGGATTGCACCAGGAATAAGCCAAATGCACCACTGCTTTAAAGCCTTTATAGTTAGGGCGGTCGAGTAAATGCTGAATAACATTTGAAATCAGCATGATAGAAGAATTGACATGATTAATAGATGTACTCATTTAAATGATTGTTTACTGAGTATAGGCAGGATAAAATACTTTACAAAAAACACACCACACACAATTCATAAAACTACGAAATGTTGTTTTAGTTTTTCTTCTGTGTGGCGCGCTGCACCTCGGTGCACTCTGTGGTAGTGTCTAAGCTTTTGATACAATACCACCAGAGTCATTTATATAGCATCAGAAACAATAAAGCCAAAGCGATTGCTTTGGCTTTATGAGTTAACCCGACAGAGTAAATAAAATACTAAGTTGCTTGTCTGTAGGCTATAAGAATTCGACAGTAAACATTTATTTATGAACGTGAACATCCATTTGTGGGAATGGAATATTAAGCCCTTCTTTACCAAATGTTTTATATACGTTCTCATTCATATCGAAGAACACTCCCCAATAATCAGGCGCCTGAACCCAAGCTCGTACTGCAAAATTAACCGAGCTATCAGCTAAAGCCGAAACTACAATAACAACTTCCGGATCTTTTAATATACGTGGGTCATTATCACAAAGTCGTTTAATGACCTCTCGTGCTTTATCTAAATCATCACCATAAGCAACACCGATAGTCCAATCAACTCGACGTTGTTCTTCGGTAGAAAAATTCACCATCGAGCCTGTTGATAATGGTCCATTTGGCAGGATAATGGTTTTATTATCAGGCGTTTTTAAAATACTATTAAATATTTGTATCTCTTTAACACTGCCTATATATCCTTGTGCATCAATAACATCACCAACTCTAAATGGCTTAAACAGTAATATCATTACACCACCAGCAAAGTTTTGTAATGTGCCAGAAAGTGCCATACCGACAGCTAAACCAGCTGCGGCCAGAATAGCGATAAAGGAAGTCATTTCAATACTTAACATGCCAAGTACTGTAATACCTAACAATACCTTAAGTACTATCCCACTAATGCTACATAAAAATGGTTTCAACGAAGGATCTACTTTGCCCTTTTCCATTATTTTGCTTAAGCCAGAAACTACAAGCTTAATTATCCAAGAACCAATAATCCAAACCGCAATAGCTGCGATTATTTTAGGACCATATTCTAGCGATATTCCTTTTGCTAATTCGATCATTTCTTCAGGATTCATCATTTTTTTGACCTTTATAAAGATTAATAATTATGAAGTAGACTCTAAAAATTGGTAATTACATTACACCAATCCAACTTGGCTGAAAATTTTATTCCTACAGAGAATAGTAGCTAATAAAACTTTTTGTAAAAAAAACTAAAAATTTCACGATATAACTTATTAAACAAAGCCTTATAGTTAATTTAATGACTAAAAAACCACTGCTATAGTGTTTATTTTAGAAATATAACACTTGGAAATATTAATCATTGAGGGCGTAAGATGGTAAGAGCAGCTGTGCATAAAACTACACAAGTCTGCTCTTGTTTGTGGCTAGTAATTTAATGCAGGAGGATTACTATATTTTTCTGCTAAGGCTTTAAAATCATCATCAACTACAGCAACAGCGGCTGCACAAGGATTTTTCTCCGATAAGAATCTATCTTTAAGACCCAATGCCAATATAGATAGACCGCCAGTGGCGACTGCTACCCCCCCCTCGAGAATAACGCCTTCGGGATTTAACGACAGAATCGGTGAGTTCAGCTTTCCAACCACCTCAATATAAGGATTAACTAGATTAGACATACCAAAGCCAAGACCTTTTTGTGGAATAGTATTGAAATTGACCGACAATTTTTCACTACTCAAGTCAATACGCATATCGGCAAACACATTGATTCTTTCAGATTGCACTACAAGTGCAGGAGCGCCAACAAGTTTACCCTGCTCAACTTTTGCAAGTATCACTGTACATTTTATCTTGGTCACTGCATCTGTTTTTGCAAAGGGGTTAATTTTATTCATCAGCTCAAACAGAAAGTCATTGGTAAACATTTGCATCGAGCCCGACCTTATTTCTCCGGCACCGCTGGTTAATTTAAAATAGCCGTTTAATACAGCAGCTAACTCCCTGTAAGTACTTCCTTTGCTAAGAAAAGCCATGTCAATGTTGTAGTGAGGTAGTGCTTTGAGGTCTTTCTCCGTCTCAAAAGGTAAGCCATAACTTAGCTTTTCCCCATTTAAGATTCCCCATATTTCAGCTTGTTGTTTTTTAGTTCTTACACCAAATCGTCCATCAATTTTACCACCCACGATTGTTTCCATTTCAAATTCTTTGACTTCTAGCGCTCCATTGTCGATTAACGCACTCAATATAAAACCTCGGGCAGCATGCTGCTTTAACGTCAGTTCTTGGATATTTATATCAAGGTTAGCTTTATATCCCTGTAATAATTCAACCGGTATTGCAGTATCTGGAATCAGCCTATCATCAGAGCCATTAGCAGAAGCTGTTTGTTCCCCTTCCTTGTTATTTGTATCATTGCCCTTATTCGCATTATCAGAGGAATCCGAACCTTGCTGATCTTGTAAATAAGGAGACAGATCAAGTTTATTGGAGACAAGTTTTAAGTTTAATTCAGGTATCTCCGATCCTCGATAAAATAAATCACCTTTCAAATCACTATCACCGAGGCGACCATTAAACTCTTTGGCTGTAATAGTATTACCTTGACCTTGTAGGTGAATTTTTAAATCAGCGGGGGCATGTGGCAGATCTCGACCTGCAAGCACACTAAGGTTATGCATATCAGCAATATGTATAAGCAGCTTAAGATCAGTATTATTGAAATTGGGCGGATCTTGAATGCTGCCATTGATTTCAACTCGACCTTCAGCGGCTTTGACTAGGAGTTTATTAATTTCAAGCAAACCATTCTGCCAGACAATGTCGGTGCTGATATCATAAGGTACCTCTTTAATCACTGACTTGTGATTGAAATTAGGAGACAAGGTGTTTAAATTTGGACCACTTACATTTATATTGGCACGTACGGACTTCAATGTGGGTTTTAAGCCCAATATGATGTCTCCGGATAATTGATTGTTATCTATATTTAGTTTTAACTTACTGATTGTGGCTTTTTTTTCCTGTAATAAAACCGCACCCTGCAGAGTAAATGACTTTTTAGGCACTCGAAATTTATCATTTGAGGGAACCAGTACTGATAAATTCTTCCCTTCGAAGGCAAACTTTATTTTGCTATCAGCAAGAGGCGACTCAGGCGAAATTTCAGCTTCCAGATTAGCTTTCACTCCCCCTAATGATAAGTTTAAGTCTCTAATTAAAACCTTCTCATCTCCCCCTAATATCAGCCCCTCTGAAACAAATTTTCCCGCGGGTATTTGTGCAACTTCAATATTGAAATCAGTTAAGGTTTTTTGAATATCAGGCATTGAAGATTGGAAGCTAATATTAGTACCAGACTTCAGAGGTTGATTACTGATAACGCCACTAAAATCAAGTTTATCTTGACCAAATTTAAGTGAGCCTTTATCAATCGAAATACCGGTATCTAGTCGCCCTATAATTGCTTGAAGGTCAATTGAACGATCTGGAATATGATCGATTTTTAAGGCATCCGCAATGCG
>JBALXF010000499.1:0-2598 GCA_036961085.1 Psychromonas sp. | reverse complement strand
CTTGCTCCGTATATGGCGCACCTTTAGGTAAATACTTGGTCATTTCCGGGCATGACATGATTTCTTGGAACAGTTCAAAATCTGACGAAGTTACAGGTTTTAAAATCAATCGTTGTGTTTGTATCATGTTCTGTTCTCAATAATTGTTAATGTCATTTTCAATTTTTATATAATTTACCTAATTAAATTAATTTATTGCTTTTCAGCCAGTCCATTACAAGGATTGATGCGGCAGAGCAACAAGCGATGTTCTGATAATCTATAAAATCTATCTCTGCAATTTCCGCATCAGGTTTTAATACACCTTCATACTCAGCAAAATAACAGGTCAGTTGCACCACGGTAGCATCACTTTTACCGTCGGCATTGGCAGTGAAAGTCGCTGCATATTTAATTGACTCCGGCAGCAAGTCGACAGAGACCTCTTCTTTCACTTCTCTAATCAGGGCTTGTTGATCTGTTTCACCTATTTCTCGTTTTCCACCAGGCACATAAAACAGTACCTTATCTTTTGAGCGAGCAACAAGCAGTTTGCCATCGCTAACGTACAGCCAAGCTAATTTATCTATGACTTTGCTCATAACATTCCCTGTATCGAATCACTGAAATACTTTTACTAATGCAGTTGTACTTAGTCATATTATAACTTTTCATCAGCAAAACCTGAAAACAAACAATAACATTCATCAAACAATTTATTAACTTTCTTTTGACCTTGTTATGAATTAATTTGGGATTTCAAAAGAATACTCAATTGATCAGCTAGTTTCTTTTAAATATATACTTTGCCGTGTAAATACAGCACTGCAAATCCTGAAACTAATACCCGATCTTCGACTAGCTTGCAATATAACACCCCACCTCGTGTCGAGGCTTGATAAGCAATTAATTCAGTTTTTACCAATCGCTTTGACCAATAGGGAGCTAAAGCTGAATGTATCGAGCCAGTAACGGGATCTTCGTCTCCGCCATTTGCGGGCCAGAAATACCGAGAAACAAAATCATAGTGTTGAGATGGTGCTGTTACCACTAGATCTAAGGGGGCTAACTTCTTTAATTGCTTCGATTGGTAGGTAACCTTGAGAACATCCTTTTCTGAAGACAATACAGCAATATATGCTTGCCTATTCTTTAGTACTGCAATGGGTTTGCAAGATAAGCCATCTAATAACGCTTGTGGGATGTTTTCAACATGCTCAGGCGATTGGTTTGGAAAGCTCATTTCAATTCTACCATTATCTAGCTGAACCACAGTTAACGCACCAACAGCTTGCGTTAAATATTCTATCTCGCCGATACAATCAAGATGTTGAAATAAAACAAACGAAGCTGCTAAGGTCGCATGACCACAAAAGTCTATTTCGGTAAGAGGTGAAAACCAACGTATTTCATATTGATTTACTGATTTTTGTTTAATAAAAGCAGTTTCTGAAAGGTTATTTTCTACTGCAATTTGTTGCATTAATTCAGGTGCTAACCATTCAGAGATGGCTATCACAGCAGCTGAATTACCTTTGAACTGTTGATCTGTGAAAGCGTCTACTACATAAATTTCTAATTCCATTAAGTGAACTCCATGTTTTCTATAATGATCAATATAACTTAAGGTATTTTAAATAAAAAAACCCGACATTATGACAGTGTCGAGTTCTTAAATGATAAAGCTAAAGTAAATTTAAAATAACGATATGAATCGTAATTTGATAAAATATCGCTAGTCACTTACCTCACATTTAACCTTCAAATCTTTGCATATTTTTAAAACGCCAGACAGAGGAGTCACTTCATTGTCAGCAGTAACATCAGAGGTGATCGTAAGCTTTGATAACTTTTCATTAATAGAGGAGACTTTGATACTACCACTTTTATCATTTTGACGTAAATCAAGCAGCTTTAATGAATCATCCTGATTTACAATAATCACATCTGGATTCTTATTTAAAATTTCAACTGCCGTTTTATAAACTTTATCTGCTGGCGCCTCAATATCAACAGATGCCACTTCATGACTTTGACTCTTGTAATACATCACAGCACCTACTGTTGCTAATCCAATACCCGCACAGCCCGAAACAGAGATGGAAGCTAGCAAAATTAATATAATTTTTTTCATATGTTCCCTAATAAATTTATTTATGTATATTTACTTTCATATAACGATTTAAACAGGAGTAATTATCGTGTGCTATACAGTGTAGCTAAAAAATAATTTTATACTTTAGGTAGTTAATTGCCATTGGAAGTTATCGATATCTTTTTACCAAGATAATTATCATAAAAACTTTGGTGAGCAAGTTTAGAAAAGGTATCAGTGCGCTCAGTATATTGTGATATCCACGAAATCAACATTGCTAAGTTATGATCCTGCGCTTGTTTAGATTCGTATTTATGCGGCTCCCATGGACGTGCTTTTGCATTTAAAATGCAATCATCAATGCTCAAATCCATGAATATGATTTCAGTAGCATATTGCTCAACTAACTCAAGTAAATCACTATAACAACCTTCTATCACCCAAGATTCATTGGCGTTGATAAAATTTTCCAGCTCTAAACCAGATGCAACCAAACTTTTTCTTGTCGGTGGTTGGCTGTCTTG
>JBALXF010000498.1:0-2603 GCA_036961085.1 Psychromonas sp. | reverse complement strand
GTACTCAATGTCGCAGCAAATTTCGGTGGTCGTTGGGATATCCTTGAAACCACTAAAAAACTAGCTTCGTTAGCGGTAGCTGGAGAGATAGAAGTTGCAGACATAAATGAAGAATTAATGAATAGAGCGATGCCTTTAAGCCAAGTGCCTTCTGTAGATCTTATGATCCGAACTGGTGGTGAGCATCGTATTAGTAATTTCTTGTTATGGCAACTTGCCTATGCAGAACTATTTTTTACTGATGTTCTCTGGCCGGATTTTGATGGTGAAACATTCCAGTACGCATTAGATGTATTTGCTGGTAAAGAACGTCGATTTGGTAAAACTAGTGCTCAAGTAAGCTGACTTACATAATAAAAAATCTTCCATGTAATTAAATCTAACAGGATATTCTGTGAAACAACGAATCATAACAGCTCTAATTTTGGCTCCTCTTGCCATTGGTGGTATTTTTCTTCTGCCGCTTAAATTCTTTATGCTTTTTAGCGCCGCTATCTTTTTGTTAGCAAGTCGAGAATGGGCTGGATTTGTCAGTAAAACACCTTCCACTTTTGTCTTATATTTATTCGGTTTAATCTTAGGGGCTACTCTTTTATTGATACCAGTAGAGCATCTATGGGTTAACTCAGAAGCCAATGACTATATTTTTTATGGACTGATTGTTGCAGCAATTTGGTGGTGTATATCGATTGTTATGGTATTAACTTACCCTAAATCAGCAAGTTTTTGGAAACAAAGCAAAACACTTAAATGCATTTTTGGTTTGTTAACATTACTGCCATTCTTTTGGTCTCTGGTGATCCTACGTTCTGTTGAAATTCATCATAACTTCTTTTACGGCGGGCAGTTATTAATGTTCGTTTTCCTATTAGTTTGGGCTGCCGATAGTGGCGCATACTTTACTGGGAAAAAATTTGGTAAAAATAAATTAGCGCCCAATGTCAGCCCCGGAAAAACTATTGAAGGTTTTCTTGGTGGTTTAGTGAGCGCGATGATTGTTGCTGTAATTGGTGTTTTTGTATTTTCGATCCCGTCGGACGATATATTACTATTTTTAATCGCGAGTTTAATAACGACTGTTGTTTCCGCGCTTGGAGATTTAAGTGAAAGCGTATTTAAACGAGAAGCGGGTTTAAAAGACAGTGGCAATCTATTGCCTGGTCATGGTGGAATTCTTGATCGCATTGACAGCCTTACTGCTGCAGTGCCCGTTTTTACTCTGATCTATCTTTTCTGGTTAATCTAATTAATGAAAAAATTAGCAGTCTTAGGAGCGACAGGCTCAATAGGTGATAGTACCTTAAGTGTGTGTCGACATAATCCTAGTTTATATCAAATTACTTTATTAGCGGCTTCTTCAAGTGTCGCTAAAATGTTCTCCCTTTGTCAGGAATTCTCTCCCTTATATGCCTCAATGAATGAACCTAATGCAGCGGTGCAATTGCGTGCATTACTTAAACAGGCAAATATAAGTACTCAAATAGTTGATGACGAACAGCAATTACTGCAGTTATTAGCGAGTGAATACGTTGATTCTGTAATGGCTGCGATCGTTGGTGCCGCAGGCTTAAAAACAACACTCGCAGCGGTAAATGCGGGTAAAGAAGTGTTTTTAGCAAATAAAGAAGCGTTAGTTATGTCTGGCGCTCTGTTCATCGATGCTGTGAATAAGTCTGGTGCAAAATTATGGCCAGTAGACAGTGAACATAACGCAATTTATCAAGCCTTGTCTGCTAATTTGCAAAATACTATTCGCGCTTGTGACTTAGAAGGTGAGGGCGTTTCTAAAATATTGTTAACTGGATCTGGCGGTCCTTTCCTCAACAAACCTCTTGAGCAGTTTTCCCAAATCACGCCTGTCCAGGCAATTAAACATCCAAATTGGTCGATGGGTAAAAAAATATCTATAGATTCGGCGACTATGATGAACAAAGGGCTAGAATATATTGAAGCTCGTTGGTTGTTTAATGCCAGCGAGGAGCAGATACAAGTGATATTACACCCACAATCTGTTATTCATTCTATGGTGCAATATAAAGATGGTAGTGTAATCGCTCAACTAGGAAACCCTGATATGCGTATTCCCATTGCTCATGTGATGGGCGGGGAAGTACGGATCAATAGCGGCGCTAAACCGTTAGACTTCTTTTCTGCGACAAACTTTAGTTTTGCAGAGCCTGATTTTGAGCGCTATCCTTGTTTAAAATTAGCGATCGATGCTTGCTATCAAGGACAGCAGGCAACAACCATTTTAAATGCGGTAAATGAAATTGCGGTTGAAGCCTTTTTGCAACAGCAAATTAAATTTACCCAAATATCTCAGGTTGTTGAGCGAGTGTTAAATGAGCAGCAGAGTATTTTCAGCATTGATTCTATCGAGCATTTACTAGAAATTGATCTACAAGCAAGACTCCGAGCGAATCAAATAATTAAGCGAGATTTATAATATGTTGAGTAGCTTATGGAATTTAGGTGCATTTATTGTTGCACTCAGCATATTGGTTGCAATTCATGAATATGGGCATTTTTGGGTAGCAAGACGATGTGGTGTAAAAGTGCATCGCTTTTCTATCGGCTTTGGTAAAGTACTGTTTAAAAAAGTA
>JBALXF010000497.1:0-2614 GCA_036961085.1 Psychromonas sp. | reverse complement strand
CCTTAAGGTGAAGGTCAAGTGAATTCTTTATCTAAATCTACTTTAAATTCCTTCAAACTTTCCACTTTTAATAAAAGCTCCTCAGCTTCTTGTTTTAGATCTGATACTTTCTTATCTATTACTCGATGAACCAAATCAATAGGAAGTTTCTTTTCATTCGTTTTTTTAGACACTATATCTTTGATTTCAAAGAGGCTAAACCCAAGAGTTTTGGCACGACAAATCATACTTATGACCATTACATCATGGTCATTATAAATACGGTAGCTACCATTTCTTTCTGGAGGCGTTATCAATCCAATTGACTCATAGTGCCTAATAGCTTTACGAGTTGCTCCCGTCAGTTCAGAAACACGACCTATTAACATAGTAATCCTTAAAATTGATGGAGTCGATAATCGCTAACGCTGCATTAAGCCTTATTTCGCGACATTCTTCGGTACATTTCACCAAGCGAAAGAATGATAACTAATACTAAAAATATACCCAGGTAAAGTAACGACTCGTTTAAATGTAAACTCATGCGTATTGTCGCCCTTGACTCCTATATATACAGTATTGATTTTAGTATTTGGCATAGAAATTACGTTTAAAAGAAAGTTTTCAGGATAATCTTCACAATTATCTATTCTGTACATTTCTCCTTGTACTAGGATCTTTGGCTCTCCACATGAAATATTACTATCTTTAATTACGCCAGTAGCTACATCACCTTACAGCCACATATCTTTAGACTCATCATACAGGTTGAAACTAAGCCAAAATAAAAGTAGTGAAGCATTAATGTAGAATAAAAAACCTTTTTTAGGATCATTAGCAAACAGTTCACTCATAGTAGTCATTTAGCCTCCCCCCTCATGTAACTCAGCATTAAGCTGGATAAAATAGTTGGTTGGAGTGTGTAACGAAGCTAAACTCAAGCAATTGTTTTAGCTCCGTTTAAGTGTTTTATTAACATTTTTTATTGAACTTTTTTATTAAATTTGATCACTGCACTGGCATGAGCATCTTTAATTAACGGCAAAATCGAATCGAATGATGATTTAGATGGAGATATTATCTGAACCCAAGACATCCAAGCGTAAATTGGATGAGGCATCAATTCATCTAGTTTAGTAAAATCATGACCAGTATTTACTATGCAGCCTTTTTCAGGGCGCTTAGGTTTAGCACCAAAATGCTTTTCATAATTCGCTTTACCAACACCAATACTGACTCTAAATGCCGAATCTCGATCTAATTCAGATGATTTATCATTATCTCCATTTTTTTCTTTGATAGTGCAGAAATATACTCCATTGGGTAATAGTTTTCCTGGATTGTAAAATAATGAGGTTTCTCCCCAACTAGACTTAGGAACAACGCCACTAAGTTCTGATGCTAATATTTCGATAATACTATCTGGTGACACAATAACTCCTCGGAACAACTAACAGCATTTAAGTTACAAAAGTCATATTTCCAGCGGTAATACAACAGTCATTTAATTATTAAAATGTAGATTAAGAATACTTTACTTCAACTACATATCAAACAGTTAGCCTTTAAAAAAATATAAGTAATATAGAAAAAAGATACAGGGCATCCAAAAAATTAAACTCCACTAATAAATTACTGAACTTTAATTTCTATCGATAACTTGGATTGTATTGCTGCGTTAAGTATATATGAATGGTAGAATTTATATTTAGTGATAGGTAATAATTAACTATTGAGCTTTCTAAACCCAGACGATAACGAGTCTAGTTGACACTAAAGTTGATGGGCATCCATAGTTATAATAGCAAAAATATTACTCAGAGAATGAATACGATCCACCATCCACTGCCGACTATGGTTAAAGCTTCTACCCGAATATCTATGTACCCTACACAAGAAAGCGCGACGAACACAGCGTGAAATACAGTGGTAATAAGGCGTGTCTTGAATTGAAACTAATGATGATCTCGATTGAGTCATACCTACCTCTACACTTGAATTTAAAAACAGTGTTTATAAACACAGATAACAGAGCTTAGATATGAACAGCAAATTAGTCAAAAAATTGATGGGTGTCCAGAGTTGTTGGGTACACCGTAATATCCAAATCCAAGGAATGTGAAAAATGACATTTGCAAGGCTATTATTATGTACTTTTGCAACCATGCCAATAAATCCTTATGCGTATAACGTTGAGCTAATGAACGCAAAACGCATTTGATCGTCCCAGCTGAAGGAGACTGAGCGTTTTGTTATAAATCAAGGCCAACACTCTGTAATGCTGCAGCTATTAGTAACACAACTAAAAGGGCCATTGCATACATGGCAATAAACTGGAATGCTATTGCACTAACTCCGAGTGCCACAGCGCCTCCTGCCATTCTTTTTCGTTCGGATTTTACGTAGCCTACGATACCCAAAATTAGAGCTAAGCCTCCGAGCATTGCAGTAACAACCTGCATTATTTTGTCAGCTCCCCACGAAACGTTGACTAACTCTTTTTCGACTTCCTTACCTTTTAACGCATCTAGAGTTGCGGTTCGAATTGAAGCCACCTTATCTGCCACAAGACTTTCTACGGTAGGTTGGGGTGAGAAAGGGCCAGCCCAAAAACTGAAGAGGGCTAAAAGTAAGG
>JBALXF010000496.1:0-2615 GCA_036961085.1 Psychromonas sp. | reverse complement strand
CCGTAAAATCCAAAACAATCCCTGTTGACTAACGTCAGCAGGGATTTTTTCGTTTAAGCGCTTTAGCCTATTTATTTATACCAATACCTACTTCATGTATTTATTAATAACTCACTCCCAACACAAGCATAAACCTCTTCTCTATTTTCTTTTACAACCAGTTCCGAAAATGGCTAGTCAATTTGCTTAAAAGACTTACACTGTTTATATGAATTTAATGAGCATATTTTTATGACTATTGATAAACACTTTCAATTAACAGTTAGCCAGTGCAAAAGTGCCAGAGAATCTCGCGATACGCGTTTCGACGGGATGTTTTATGTTGCGGTAAAAACGACGGGGATCTTCTGCCGGCCAATTTGTCCTGCTGTTACTGCTAAAGAAGTAAATGTTGAGTATTTCCATAGTCAGGCACAATCATTGTTGGCTGGCTATCGTCCTTGTCTTCGTTGTCGCCCTGACTGTGCGCCAAATTCTTGGGCATGGAAGGGGGCTGAAACCACCTTTGAAAGAGCGATCTCTTTAATTGAAAATGGCGCTTTACAGGGGAACAGCGTAGTTGAACTATCTGAACGTTTGGGAATAAGCGATCGTTACCTACGAAGCTTATTCACTAAATATTTAGGTATGCCCATTAAACAATATGCACAATATCAGCAATTGATGTTTGCCAAGCAGTTATTGCATAACAGTAACCTGCGTATCACTGATATTGCATATGCTTGTGGTTTTAATAGTGTGCGCCGTTTCAATGATGCATTTCAAAAATATTTACAGTTAACGCCAACGAGTATTCGTAAAGGAAAGTCTGTATCTAATAAAAACCAGATAATATTAAAATTCTCAGTGCCGATAAACTGGCAACACCTGCTCAATTTTTATCGTCTTCGTGCAATCACTGGCGTTGAATTGGTTGGAGCTGATTATTATCAAACGAGTTTTATTTTGGATGGGGCCAAAGGCTACTTTAAAGTCTGTTTGAAAAATGATCGTAATCTTATTGTTGAGTTTCAACTCGATGATATGAGTAAATTAAAATTAATGGTTACAAAAATACGCCGTATGTTAGATATAGATGCTGATACAGATAGCATTGAATCACATATTCAAGGTGTATTAACTCACTTGGATATTAAGCCTGGTATCAGGATCCCGGGTGTATGGGATACATGGCAAGCTGGAATTCGTGCCATTTTAGGGCAACAAGTGTCTGTTAAAGCAGCTATTCACCACCTTAATAGTTTTGTTTTAGAACTGGGTATGAAGTCAAATACACATCTTTATTTTCCCACTCCTAAAAGTGTTATGGAAAGTGATATCAGTTTTTTAAAAATGCCTCAAAGTCGTAAAGACACCATTAAGCGTTTTGCAAACTATATGCTCAATAATATGGAAGGAACCCCTGATGAGTGGCAACAAATTAAAGGTATTGGACCTTGGACTATTAGTTATGCCAAGTTACGTGGTTTATCTGATCCAGATTGTTTTTTAGATACGGATCTTATCGTTAAAAAAGTAATGCTTAATTCATCTGCTATAGATATAAGATCCCTCTCTCCTTGGGGGAGTTACGCAACACTTCACTGTTGGAATTCAATATTATGAATGTATACACACACTTCGAAAGTCCGCTGGGACTGATCACTCTGCAAGCAAATGAACAAGGCTTGCTTGGTACTTGGTTCCCAATTTGTACCACACAACCAGATGATCTAGGTGTAGAAGATCATGAAAACCCTATATTGCAAAGTGCAGTCAAACAACTTACGCAATATTTCAATGGAACTTTAACGACATTTGATCTACCTATTGCAGCACAAGGAACGGCTTTCCAACAGCAAGTTTGGGCAGTATTAAGAAGCATTCCTTTTGGTCAATCTTGGTCTTATCAGGATATTGCAAATGCAATTGATAACCCTAAAGCAGTACGTGCTGTAGGGCTTGCTAATGGTAAAAATCCTGTTTCTGTTATCGTTCCCTGTCACCGAGTGATTGGAAAAAATGGCAAATTAACAGGATATGCAGGTGGGATAGAATGCAAGATGGCTCTACTCAAACATGAAGGGATTAATTTTAAATAGGCTGTGTTTTAGGATGAAATAAACTTTCGTAATTTTGTTGCTATGGATCTCTGCTAATTTTAATAAAAGTAACTATTATTGTAATCATAATAATTTTTAATTAAATAGGAGTGTTCATTATGATGGAAATTAAGAACCTATTAAATATGGATGGTGACATTGTATTTGGTATTATTAATGAGAGGTTACGTGTTGAGTGCACTAGCTTAGATAAACTCATTAACCGCTATGATTTAGATGGGGCCGCATTATCAGCGAAAATGAAAGCATTGGGTTATCACTATGATGCTATTACCAATCAATATAAAGCTGATTGATAAATTTAAATAATAACTCCAATTTAATTAATAGGACTTATCGTAGTAGATAAGCCCTATGCGATCTATTATACCAAGCTCAATCCTATGCCAGTAATGAGGTAAAAACTCAGCATAGCTACAATCGGTAATTTTAAACCCTTAAGTAAATATAGCCCCAGTAAAACTAATGCCATATCAAGGCCATTACTAACGGCACTTTGAAATACAGGTTGAT
>JBALXF010000495.1:0-2617 GCA_036961085.1 Psychromonas sp. | reverse complement strand
ATGACAAACCGCATCGGCACCAACTTTCAGAGCAACTTCTACCTGTGCTTTCGCAATAATAGGACGTGCCATTGAAGTACCTAGTAAATAAGTGCCTTCATAAACCGCGCCAGTCGCTATTGTTGGGTAGATATAATCTTTAACAAATTCTTCTTTTAGATCAACAATGTGACATTCAGAAGCACCAGAAGCAATGGCTTTCTCATGTAATCCTACTAATTCTTCTTCTCCTTGACCAACATCAGCACAAAACGCCACGATTTCACAATCACCGTAGGTTTCTTTTAGCCATGGGATAATTGCTGAAGTATCTAGACCACCGGAATAAGCGAGTACAACTTTTTTTACGTTAGTCATTTGATTATTTTCCTTTCATCAGTGTAAGCATTATAGCGTTTTGGATGTGCATTCTGTTCTCTGCTTGGTCAAAAATTAACGAAGCAGGACCGTCCATTACTGCAGATGTGATATCTAAACCACGATGTGCAGGTTGACAATGTAACACGTGTTTAATATCAGTTAAATCAAGCAGTTCTTGATTTATCTGATAAGGCATAAACTTCTCTTTAATCTGTTCTAACGGCGTGTCATCCCCCATAGATAACCAAGTATCACCATAAACAACATCGTATCCTTTGATATCGTCTAGATTATTAGTCACTTGGATACTACCACCGTTTTTAGCAGCAATTTTTTCTGCCATTTTCATGATTTGCGCATCAGGGCTATGGCCTAATGGGCAAACAGCTGTTACTTCTGCACCTAAGATGGCGCCTGCAATAAATAACGAATGAGTAACATTATTACCATCCCCTATATAAGCTAGCTTCACATTAGACAAATCATCATAATGTTCTGAAATAGTCAGAAAATCAGCCATTGCTTGGCAAGGATGGTATAAATCACATAACGAATTTATCACTGGCACATTAGCATGCTGCTGCATTTCAACTAATGTTTTATGATCAAAAACTCGAGCAACAATACAATCAGCCCAACGCGTGATATTAGCAGCAAAGTCTTTAACATCTTCACGACTTCCCATTGCGCCATTTGCTTGGTCTAAATAAACAGCATGTCCGCCTAATTTATTGATCCCAATATCAAAGCTCACACGTGTGCGTAATGACTGTTTTTCAAATAAAGTAACAACACTTTTACCTGCTAAAGCTTGGCTATATTTTGCCGGATTAGCTTTTAGGTCTTTGGCTAAAGCAATCAGGTCTAATGCCTGTTGCGGTGTCATTTCTAAGCCTGTTAGTAAATTTTCCATAATTTATTCTCTATTTAATCACTTTTGTTCCCACTGCTTGACCGGCAAGCAATGACACTAAATTATCAGGGTTCTTCCAGCTAGCTAACATTACATAACCTAATGAATTTGCAGCCTCTAATGCAGCCTTAACCTTAACTACCATACCATCTTGAATTACGTTTTCAGCAATAAGTTTGTCAGCATATTGACTATTTAACTCAGGAATCACCTGTTTATTCTGATCCCATACACCGTCTACGTCGGATAAGAAAACCAATTCAGCTCCAACTAATTCACAAATAGCGATCGCAGCTTGGTCGGCATTAACATTGTATAAACGCGCATCTTCGCCAATACCAATTGATGAAATCACGGGTAAAAAGCCACCAGCTAATAAACTATTGATTAAATCTGGATTATTCGCGGTACAAACACCAACTGCACCAAGCTCAGGATCCATTTGCGAAACCTTACAGCTAAATCCATCAGCAAGCGATAAGCCGACAGCAGATAAACCGGCCTGCAATGCTTTAGCCATTAACAGTTTGTTAGATGTCCCGGCTAATGCGCCAGCAACATAAGGTATTTGCTCAAAAGGCGTTATACGTAAGCCATTTTTCTTTTCACTAACAATGCTCATCTTATTTAGAACATCTTCAACAATGACCCCACCACCATGAACCAATAAAACGGGACGTTGGTGTTGATTTAAATATTCTGTCAAAGCCGTAAATAAGTTAGCTAAGGCTTGTTGGTTCTCAAGTACTGCGCCACCTAGTTTAATTAATAAAGGTTTAGTCATTATCTATATACCCTGCTTATAAAAGAGAAGTTGTCATTGCAAAACCAAAACGTAAGTTAATACATTGTATTGCTTGCGATGAAGCACCTTTAAGAAGGTTATCAATAGCACTAAACACTACAAGATCCTCGCCATCGACAGCCCAACCTAAATCACAGTAAGGTGTGCCCACAACATTATTCAATGCAGGGTAAGTACCATCCATCAAACGAACAATTGGTTTATCTTGATAAGCATCGTTATAAGCTTGTTTAACTTGCGACTCAGTTACTCCCTCTTTTAATTGCACATTAATACTTGCTAGGATGCCACGCTTGAAACTGCCTAAATGTGGAGTAAATATAACTGGTAAGCCTAAGTGTTGGTCAATCTCTGGTTTATGTCTGTGAGTAAAAACACCATAAGGTTGCAGGCTTACTTCACAAAAACTACTAGCAACACTGGCTTTACGGCCTGCACCACTAACGCCACTTGTTGCGTTAATGGTTGGTTTTGTGTTGTCTTTTATTAACCCAGCTTCCGCTAAAGGTTTTAATGCGGTTAATGAAGCCGTTGTGTAA
>JBALXF010000494.1:0-2618 GCA_036961085.1 Psychromonas sp. | reverse complement strand
CCAGCTTCAACCGAGCTACCATAAAGATCCGCTTGCGTGTATTTATCATGTTCATGATCATGGCAATAAATACATAACATTTCCCAATTACTACCATCTGCAGGGTTATTCGAATGATCATGGTCAACATGGTGCACGGTCAGTTCTCTTAAGTTTGAATAGACAAACTCACGGGCACACTTGCCACATACCCAAGGGAACAACTTTAACGCTTTATCACGATATTCACTTTCTACACTTTTATAATTACTTGGTATATATGCCATGTTAACCTTCTACAAATTTTATTAATATAAAATGATTCTAGCGCTAACAGACGCGCGAGTGAATAGTTAACTGCTAAAATTTTGTCTGAACTCACTAGGATTTATTCTACTTGCAATCATTTGCCGCATTTCTAAGCGACGCTCCTAACAATCCGACATAACCCCTCGCTAAATGAATCTAATTAAGAAACTCAGTAATCAGTGTCCTAATATACTTACTTCTCTGCGTATCAAGTGTGGCAGGGTTATGACACAAATAGATAGGCTCACTAATAGACTTAGTTAAATGGTGTATGGTGATGCTCTCTTGTTTATGAAAGGCTGTAGCAGCATGTATAGGCAGAACAGCAAAGCCAATGCCCTTGCTGACTGGCTCTAGTATCAAACTAATTTGATTGGAAAAACCAACCTGTTTAAACTGCTCAATATGTTCAAACTGCTCATAATTTTCACTTAATAACAAATGTGCATGATGCGCTGCATCAGGGTGAGCGATAAAACCTATCTCCAATAAAGTCTGCCAACTAATTTCAGTGATATCACTTGATGTAATTAACACTAAGGCTTCGTTTGATATCTTTTCACTGCGTAACTTTTCTTGTTTTGCTAAGGTGGTCATTAAACCAATATCGCATTGATGTTCTGTTAAAGAGGCTTCAATCGCTTTGTTGGGTGAAAATTCATAATTGAATATTAAGTTTTTGTGTTGCTGCTGTATTTCAAGCAGATAAGGATAGAGCTTTAAACCAATGCTACCCGGAGATTTAATATTGATGACGCCTTCAAATTCATTGTCTTGTTTGATTGACTGTTTCAATGAATAAAGAGACTGTAAAACGTTATTTCCTTGCTGATATAGCAATTTCCCACTTTCGGTTAAAGTGAAAGATTTCCCTTCTCTAATTAGCAACTCGGTATCAAGTTGTTGTTCCAACTTTTTTATATGCTGACTAACACCAGACTGAGTCATAAATAATTTTTCAGATGTCTGCGTAAAATGCCCTATTTCAGCCAGGGTGCAAAATGTTTTTAACCAATTTGGATTTATCATAACGTAGCGTACTCATTTATTTGATTAATGATAATTACAAATATAATAACAGAACACCTATACATTACTCACTTACTTATCGACAGTACAAAAAAGTGAATGAAAATTTTGTTGGCAACAGCTCAAGCAGTGACTCTCCAACAATCAATTAATTGTTTTGCAAGAGAGTAATATCGCGTCTTAAATATAAAGACATAGAGTAAATAAGATGTATATCTCGTCGCTATCAGCTAAACTCTCCCTAATTAAATTATCCTATAAACCATTTTAGTATCTCAAGCTGTGCGCTATGGCAGAAGATTAAAATAAAAAAGAGTTAAAAATTAAATGACTAGAGCTAATATCCAATGGTTTCCCGGGCACATGCACAAGGCACACAAACAGATCAAAGAGGTATTACCACAGGTTGATATCATCATTGAAGTTGTCGATGCACGTATCCCATACAGTAGTGAAAACCCATTAATTGCAAGTATTCGTGAGAATACTCCCTGTATCAAAGTGCTCAATAAATCGGATTTAGCAGATGCTGAAGTGACCGAGAAATGGATAGAATATTTAGAAGAAGAACAAGGTACTAAAGCGATTGCAATCACCACGAACAAGCCAGAGCAAGTGCATCAGATCACTAAATTATGTGAACAGATGTTACCGAATCGCTTAAGCGAAGGTAAACAGATCCGCGCCATGATCATGGGGATCCCGAATGTAGGGAAATCAACCATCATCAATATTTTAGCTGATCGCATCATCGCTAAAACAGGTAATGAGCCTGCGGTAACCAAACAGCAGCAGCGTATTCGTTTACCGAGCGGCATTATGTTATCTGATACACCTGGGTTCCTATGGCCTAAGATTGAAAATGCCAATTCTGGATATCGATTAGCCGTAACAGGCGCGATTAAAGACACTGCGATTGAATATGAAGATATTGCATATTACGCAGCAGAATACCTCTTAGAGAACTACCCAGAGCGTTTAAAAGAGCGTTATGAGATAGAAAATTTACCTGAGAGCGACCATGAATTAATGGAAGCAATCGCATTACGTCGTGGTTGTTTGCGTGCCGGTGGTCATTTTGATATTTACAAAGTTTCTACCATTTTACTTAATGAATTACGCTCTGGCGCATTAGGCCCGTTAAGTGTTGAAACACCTGAAATTGCAAAAGTTGAAAAAATAGCGGTTGCGAAACTGATGGCAGAACAAGCAGAAAATAAAGTAGAAAAGAAAAAATCTAGAAAGCGTAAATATAAAAAGCGTTAATTACTATTTATGCCTTACTCGCCACGACAAGCACA
>JBALXF010000493.1:0-2625 GCA_036961085.1 Psychromonas sp. | reverse complement strand
CATTGAACCATACCGCCGGTTTATCAACGCCACAGCAGATTCAAATGGGTTTATTTGCTTTAATGTGCCTACTGGATAAAAAAGATGCCTATAAAAAATCAGCGAAGAAAATTGTGCGCGAACGTTATGAAGCACTATTTGCTGAAGCAAAACATGCTCCTTTGATCCCACTGGATGATAAAAATGGCGCTTTTTATTATGTTGAGATAGATATTAAACGTGCAGCGATAGCGAATCATAGTGAAGCTTTCTTCGATTGGATGGAAACAAACTTTGAACCACTGGATTTCTTACTGCGTCTAGCTGAACAATCTTCAGTTGTGGTAATGCCTGGAGGCGGTTTCGATGATGCACCATGGTCATTACGCGTATCACTAGCGAACCTTGATAAAGAGGATTACACAGAAATCACACGTCAAGGAAAGTTGATATTGGAAGATTATTACGCTGAATACTTAGAGGCGACTAAGTAACAGCTGAAACTACCCTTAATAAATGTGACCCTTCCTAAAATAGATTGGCAGTTTTTGCTCAAGCCAGCTCGATTATCGAGTTGGCTTTTTCATGCACCTCGTTGAGAGATTTCATCCCCAAACTACTATGCGGCTTAAGTTCCTTATAAATGTGAATTGACTCTGCAAGTAATTGTTTTACGTGTATTAGCTCTATTACTGACAGTTAGATTTAATGTTTGCACTATAAACAAAATCCAAAACATATTACTTTTTTGTTGTACTTATTAGCGATTTATTTACAGAATCATTTCAGAAGCTACATATGTTGATATATTATTAATACAGGGTAAATTGCCGTATCATTGCTAGTATTTATTAAATGCAATCGCGATCTATTGAACCTGTATAAATTTAACTTTTCGTTGCTTAATTCTCCCATCAAAATACAAAATAATTCATTATCAAGTAGCAAGCTGCTACCAAGGAGTTTATTTGAATCCTCAACATTACTTTCAACAACTAAATGAAGATTACCTGCAACTACATAGAACCAAAGAAGATCTGTTCTGGCAAACCTACATGGGCACTAGTTCCGATCATAATGGTTTTAGTCAAGCCGAGGCTGCGTTAAGTACATTCATCTCAGATCCTGAGCGTATTAATAACACTCGCCTTCAATTACAAGCAGCACAACAATACAACCCACAAGACACTGAACTGCAACAGGGGTTAAGTGGTTGGTTAGCTTTCTTTGAGGCTAATGCAATAGAAAGTGAATTAGGTCGCTTAATGATGACTAAATTAATCCATGCTGAGTCCGCATTATTTGCAAAACGACAAAATTACCTAATGCATTTTCAAAATGAAGATGGCGTTCGTGAGCAAGCTTCATTAACCGTATTGGGCGCATCAATACGTACCAGTAACAGTGAAATAGTACGTAAATCTGCACATCAGGCACTATTAGACTTAGAACAATGGGTCCTAAATAATGATTTTATCGCATTGATAAAACAACGTAATGCGTTTGCTAGGCAACAAGGCTTTAGAAATTTCTTTGATTATAAAATTAATAAAACAGAGCAAATGACACCTGAGCAGTTGTTTACTATCTTAGATGATTTTGAGCAATCTACTCGTGAACGCAATTTACAAAGTATTAATACATTAACCAAAAACAAAGGCTCAACTGCAATCAATGGCTATAACTTTAGTTATATGTACAGCGGCGATGCCGCTCGTGAATTAGATCCTTATGTCCCTTTTTCGAAGTCATTACAACGTTGGGTTGAATCATTCGGGCGTTTGAATATTGATTACTCTCAAGCTGAATTAACCTTAGATTTATTGGATCGCCCCGGTAAGTACCAAAATGGTTTCTGCCACGGCCCAATTCCATCATTTAATAATAGTGAACACTGGCAAGCTGCTAAGGTTAATTTCACTAGCAATGCAAAACCCGATCAAATTGGCAGTGGTTATGATGGTATTAACACCTTATTCCATGAAGGAGGACATGCAGCCCATTTTGCTAATGTAAAAATGAACTCTCCTTGTTTCTCACAAGAGTTTGCTCCAACATCAATGGCCTATGCTGAAACTCAATCTATGTTTTGTGATAGCTTATTAAATGATGCAGATTGGCTCAAAACATATGCTCATAACTCACAGGGTGAAGTGATTCCAGACTCAGTGATCAAGTCCCTTGTTTACGCGAAACAACCATTCAAAGGCTATGAAGAGCGCAGTATTTTAGTGGTTCCCTATTTTGAATGGGCACTCTATAGCAGCGATGAAGAAAAGTTGACGCCTGAGAATTTGACCTCTTTAGCGCGACAAACAGAGCTGCGTATTTTAGGTTTATCAACAAGTCCAAGACCCCTATTGGCTATTCCTCATTTATTATCACAAGAATCAGCCTGCTCTTATCAAGGTTATTTATTAGCCCATATGGCGGTGTACCAAACGCGTGAATACTTCATTAAAATGTTTGGTTATCTAAGTGACAATCCCAATATTGGTCCTCTACTAGCACAACATTACTGGCGCCCAGGAAACAGTATTAGCCATGATGCTACCCTACGAAGTTTGACTGGAGAGGGTTTTTCAGCTGAATATTTAGCTAAATCGTGTAACTTGACTGCGGCTCAGGCATGGCAATTAGAACAGG
>JBALXF010000492.1:0-2627 GCA_036961085.1 Psychromonas sp. | reverse complement strand
GTAACATGGGTATAGATTTAATTTAAATTTTATTTAAGTATGTGAATAATCACATCCAATCAGCTGTACGTATCACACCAACAGCAATCCCTTCTATATCAAAAGACTGATATTCCAGGTCAACATCGATAGCACTAAAAGTCGTATTTTCTGCTTTTAAGGTCACTTTATTACCTTCACGGTAAAAACGTTTTACGGTCACATCATCTTCAACACGTGCGACAACGACTTGGCCATTATGAATATCTTGGGTTTTATGCACAGCCAGTAAGTCACCATCCATAATACCAATATCTTTCATACTCTCACCTTGGACACGCAATAAAAAATCTGCACTCGGATGAAACAATGAAGGGTCAACATCGTAATGGGTTTCAATATGTTGTTGAGCAAGAATCGGTTCGCCCGCAGCTACCAAGCCAACCAGTGGTAAACCTTCTTCAACTACCTTTTCGTTATTTTTATGCTCACCAATAATACGGATACCACGAGAAGTACCTGATAAGATTTCAATAGCACCTTTGCGTGCTAGCGCTTTTAGATGTTCTTCAGCCGCATTGGCACTGCGAAACCCAAGAATTTTGGCTAATTCAACACGTGTAGGAGGCATACCTGTCTTAGCAATTTGATCTTTGATCACATCTAAGACTTCGTTCTGACGTTTGGTTAACTCTTTCATCTCTCACACTCCACCGTTAAATTAAACTGTATTGATACACAGTGTATATTCATACAATAACTTAATCTAGTTAGAATAAGGCATTTTTACAAATAACCATCAATGCTTACCATTGTCGCACCAGTATTATCTTTTTTACCGATCCATGATAAGGATTGATTGATTGATGGATCTAGCTTGTCAGTGCCTTTCATTAAGCCTTTTAATTGGTATGCGCCTGCTTTTCTCAGAGAGGCATTAAAGCTAGTTTCAATTTGCTCAGATTGTTGTTGTGAAACTGCAAATATTTCACCGTTCTCACAGCTAACGTCGATATTCGCGGATGCTAAATCGACATTACCCATTTGGCTATTAATACTGGCATTATCCCAGACGATAAAAGCATCCAATTGTGCACAGTATGGCGCTCCCTGAGAAGCTTTTTTGAGCACCAAACTGATGTCTCCATTTACTTCCACTGGTAAAGGAAGATTTGCATAGGTAAGTAGCTGAGCGGCTGGTAAATCAATAAATACATTTTCAAGTAAAGGACCATTTAGGCCGTATAAGAAAGAGCCATTGCCTGACAAGGCTTCACTTGCATTAGCAAATTTCAGATCCAGTTTTACCTGCAACGAGAGCAATGCAGACCAATCGACCTTCCAGGATACCTGCTGTAAATTATATTTTTTGTCATAAGTTATTTGAGTTGTTTTGCCATTCCATAAAGTACCCGATGGCGTACTCATCTCAACACCACTATTTTTTGGTACAAAATAGGTAATTAGACTTGCTGGTATGGTCGTAATTAAGGAGCCTAAGTAAAAAAATACAAATAATAAAATAAGTTTAATTTTCATGTAAATTGGATCTCATTGATATCTAGAAGGTTACAGTTAATAACCAAGCGATAAACGATTGATTTTAATGTAACCTAGTTTATCTTCTCTCGACATATCTATGTTGATGACTGATATCGAATGGTCGTTAGCTAACGCGGTAAGCCAATTTATAAAACGATCAAATTCAACACTTGTAATTAGCACTTCAACTTGATCCCTTCGATTAACAATACGTGAGAAGCTAATGCCATACTGCTGTGCACTTTTGGTAATAATTTGCGATATATTGGCATTTGTATTTACAGCTGTTTTATTCGCTCCACCTGTTTGTAATAACAGAATTGATTGCTCTTGTACTGCCACTAAAGTTTGCTCAGCACGACGCATTTTTTGTTTACTCTCTTCTAAGTTACTCACTAAGGGTTGCCATGCTCCCCAATAAATAATGGCAACCAAACAAAGTGATACAGATATAGCAGTCAGTAACTGTTCTCTTTGCGAAATGCTTTCCCACCAGGCTTTAAATTGCTCCTGCATTATCTACCCCTAATTGTTAACGTACCACTAACACCACTTTGATTGCTGTTTAATGCGCCTTGTTCAACGTCTAATTTTTTAGGTAATTTACTAGCAAATACTTCAAAGGCTTGGAAACTTTGTGCTGTAGCAACAATACGTAACTCTTTTTTTCTTTTATCAAACTTGATATTAGTAACTCTGAATTCAGTATTACCCTTCACCGATGGGGTTAAATCATTCAACATAGTTAACAGTTCAGTTTTATTTTTTCCACTATCGATTTCCGCTAACAGTGTTCTTAATCGATTATTAATACGTGCATATTTAAGTTTACTTTGCTGCGGGAAAGCTTGTTGATAAACCTGCTCTACTTGGTGTTTTACCTGCTCCGTTTTAGCATCAATTTGGCGGCTTTGTAGGAATAGATTTAGCATCATAACCACAAATAAAGTCGCCAGTAATATCGCAGGAACTCGCCATTTCAAAAAGTGTTTATTAGGATTTTTTTTAAGCTTAAATTGGCCGCTCAACAAGTTTACTTTATTATTAATAGTACCGATTGCTAATAATTCCATTGGAAGCTTACTATTATTAATCAACCATTTGGC
>JBALXF010000491.1:0-2631 GCA_036961085.1 Psychromonas sp. | reverse complement strand
GGTAAAACCCATCAATTGCGCGTACACATGCAGACACTTGGTTGGCCGATACTCAATGATAAATACTACCCACAATTACAGCCTCTATCAGCAGATAACTATGAAACACCATTACAGCTATTGGCAAAAGAACTTGAATTTATTGACCCAGTGACGCAACAAAAAAGGCACTTTAGTTGCGACAGAAATTTATCGATAAAGTGAGGTTCGGAAAAATAGATTCACCACCAAACAGTGAATCTACTTATCAAACAATTATTCTTTATCGAAGACTAGTTATCGAAGATATGTGCGGTTTCATTTAGTATTTTTGCATGTGCACCGACTGCGAAATTTTTTAAATTTTTAAAGTCAGTCCCTTGGTATCCGAGTATTTTCCCAGTTGTTTTTAGGCGTTTTAAATCTATCATAATCACACCAACCGTAGGTATAATTTTCTCGCGCCAAACAAAAAGATACAGCTTCTCATCAACTTTATAATAGTGGCACAAATCGCTGTCAGCTAAGCCTTTTTCTACTCCTTTCAAACATTGCCAAGCGTAATAATTCTGATTCAAATAAACATGTTCATAAGATTCATGCGCACTGTATGTGTATTGCACCCTTTTCCCTGTCAGTTCATCGGTTATTTGAGGTCCACAATCTGGTGTATAAATTGTGCCTATAGTGAATTTTAAAAACTGTGAATCCACAGCGGTTAATAAGTCACCATCTAACACTCTTTGATAAGCGGGACGCATTGTTTCTTCTTTAGTAGGCATCTGGTTTATAATAGCCATACCCGTTTTAGTATTAAGATTAATGACCAGACTGACAGCTGTTGTTGGCTCTTGCGATTTCAAAAAATCAACAAAGTAAATACCATCGCGAATGCAGGTAGCCGTGTAAGATTCAGTGACCTTTGCACCAATACTTTTACCTGCAATTATCTCCCAAGTCATAGTGCCACCAGTGTGAAATGAGTGGCGGATCATCCAACCGTTTTCCATGTAGAAGTCTAAGATTGTTCCATCTAGATCATTTACATATTCTAATATATTTGAGTCTGCAGCAAACCCTTCAGCAAGATCGCCAACTTGAACCCATTTAGTTTTATTAGTCATCTTATTTTCCTTGTTAACTACCAATAGAAAATACAATGCCTAATTTAACATTAGATTAACATCATCCTTATGGCTGAAAAATGATTTTAATACCGCTAAAACTAAAGAGAAGAGAGTTGAGAGAAAATGAGATTAATAAGCCATTTTATTATCTACATAAAATAATAAAACGTCTCATCTTATAAAATTTACGATAAGCTAGTCGCTTTCACATGCTTCGACTTAGGCGACTTTTGAATGCAAGGGATAAACAGCATCATTGCTAAAAAAAACAGCCCTATAGCGACAGAATTCACAAAATCAAAACCACCTATATCAAGTAATTGAGCAGCTACCGCAGGACCGATTGCATAGCCAAGCATTTGTAATGCAACACCAATAGTCACTACTCTACCTGAAACATCATACTCCGCTAATGTCGCTAATAGGTATGGCATTGTCATATTCCACAAAAAATTAAACACACATACACCAATTGCATACATGTAAACAGAAGGACCATCTAAAATAAAAGCGATGCCTATCGCGCTACCTGCGACACCAAAAATAAGTGGCAACATGCGACCAAAACGCATTTCAAAAATGATCGCTACCATCGCCCCTGCAATGCCCAAAAATTGCGATAACGTTAACGCATTAGCTACCGACTGCTCATCAATACCTGATTCAGTACCAACTAAAAATATGTAAACCCATACAATGCCTATCGCTATGTTGTATATCAATACAGCGCTTAATAGCAGAAATTTCAAGGGTATAACGTTTTTTTTTGTGCTCTCAACCTGTTGATGAGATTGATTAGAGCAGGGTAAAAATTTAATGAAAAACAATCCCGAAGAACAAAATAAAGCGAAAAAGAGCAAAACACCTGGGACACCAATAAGATGAAACGCGGACGGCATAACGAGCAATCCAAAAGCGCCAAACGTAAGCACGGCTGCAATAATGTATCCCATGTTTCTATCTGCTCGCTTGGTTAACCCCATCATAGTAAAAGTAATCGAGATTAAACCTCCCGAGCCCAAGCCTGTAATAAAACGAAGGGATCTAAGTGCTTCGTAACTACTGACAAATGCGGAGAAAACATTTCCTAAACTAGCGATGAGGACAAATAATAATGAAAGTACCCGCCAATTAAAGCGTTGTGTAATGAAATTAACTAAAATCGCCATACTAGCTAACCCGAACATTTCAGCTGAGGCAATGAAACCCGCTTGTTCTTTTGTAAAATATAAGTATTCAACTAATCCTTCAACATAGATTGGCTGAAGTATAAACATTGATGGGCCTATTACAGCCAAAACAACAATCGCTATCATCACTTTTGTTGAATTTACATCAACTATTTTTTCTAACATATCTGTTTGGTACATAATGAAAAATCCATTTTTCAAGTTGGTATACTCTCCCTTTTATTAAAAATAAAACGAGGAAAAATTAACATCGCATCCATAACACTCCTGTGAAGCTGGAAATGACCTTAAAATTAGCGCTTACATTTGTAAAGAGGCTATTGCCAGCATATCGA
>JBALXF010000490.1:0-2634 GCA_036961085.1 Psychromonas sp. | reverse complement strand
AAGATGGGGGTTGAGCAATCATTTGTAAGGTAAATATACTGAGGGGAGGTGAGCTAGCCCATCTAGTGTAAATGGACTAGCAAATTTTAAGCGGAAAAATGTACTTATACTTGCTTACTGGTTATTTTTTTAACGTCTTGATAAAGGTATCTTTAGCCGTTTTTGAGCCTGCAGCTTCAGCTTGTTCAACAAGGCTTAATGCTTGTTCAATTTGCTGCGCTTCAACAGCTTCAACAATTGCCTTATTAAAATCTTCTTCAGTGCTCAGCGCAAGTTCACTTGCAGGAACTACAGCGGCTGGTATATAAGTGTCATCAACATCGTCTTGAGTCTCTTCAAAATCGACATAAAGCTTGATTATACCCATTGCAGAGTGTTCAACAATTGGATCGGCAACATTGGGTGCAGCATTACCGTGTGCAATGGCGTAGGCTTTAGCTGGATGCTGTATGGTTGTTGTACTTGCTACAGCTGCATCGGTGGTATAAAAAACCAGATAGGTTTCATTAAGGACATTATTAAGTTGCGGGCGGTAAATTGTCAACTCAGTAAATAATTCATCGCCATTTAATAATGCGGGTTTTCTATAGATGAATTTATCGCTAGAAATGGTTCGTGTAACTTTGAAGTTGCGATCAAGCAGCATAACTTGAGGTTGCAGTGCTGTTTGGTTAATTAATCCACTAACAGTTAATTTTATTTTAGTGGCATTATTATTTAACTTATAAGCCTGTACAAAGCTTTTACCTTCAGCAAAATTATATACTTGAGCTTCCTCTATGAAGGGAAGATACAAAGTATCATCATTACTAATATCAGTGAAATTAAGTTGATTTATGTTTTCACAACAAGCTTTTTTTTGTGCTAATACTTCGCTTGCTTCAGAAGGGGGCATGAAAGCATCTGAGTATTTATCTATTGGTGATTGCAGCAATGAACTCGAACAGCCGGCAAGAATAAAACTCATCAATAAAAAGAGAGTGGGGGTTTTAAATGTCATATGGGATCGCCTGATTATATTTTTTTGTGACTATAAACTGATTTTAGAAAAAATAAAGGAAATTAAGTCATTGCTAGGAGGTCGCATAGAAAAAGATTGAATTGACGCTATTTGGCTATGGTTACATTCAAATAATTTTCAATTGTCTTATTAATGTCCTGTTATCACGGGGCTAACTGTGTAAAATGTTATTTATACAAGACCAATAATTTAATCTGAACTTACGATCCAAATACTTATTTAAAAGAATATTATAGATTTATGTAATTGATCAAATAGCCGAAGTATTAGAGATAGTTTTAATTTACAAGGAACGAATTTAAAATGTGTGAATTATTAGGCATGAGTGCCAATGTCCCTACTGATATTTGCTTTAGCTTCAGTGGGTTAGTCAAACGCGGTGGCGAAACAGGTCCCCATAGAGATGGTTGGGGCATTGTCTTTTATGAGGGGAAAGGTTGCCGTAGTTTTAAAGATCCGAACCCAAGCTGTGATTCACGAATTGCAGAACTGGTGAAAGAATACCCAATAAAAAGTAAGTCAGTGATCAGTCATATCCGCCAAGCGAATCGTGGCGAGGTAAATTTAGAAAATACTCACCCTTTTATTCGTGAATTATGGGGAAAAAATTGGACCTATGCACACAATGGTCAACTAACTGGTTATGAGTCTCTCGAGATGGGATGTGCTAATCCAGTTGGACAAACAGATAGTGAACGTGCTTTTTGTTGGATTATTGAACAGCTAAATAAACGTTACAGCAGTCAACCAGATGACATGTTAACTATGTTCAAAGAGATAGCGAGTGATGCGGATAGTTTACGTAAACTTGGCATATTTAATATGCTGTTATCTGATGGTGAGTATGTGATGTGTTATTGCACTAATAACCTTCATTGGATAACGCGTCGTGCACCATTTGGTAAAGCACACTTAATTGATGAAGATATGACTATCGATTTCTACGAAGAAACATCTCCAAACGATGTCGTTACTGTGATCGCAACTAGACCACTCACTAAATATGAAGAGTGGAACAAAATGGAAGAAGGTGAGTTTTGTGTATTTCATTTTGGTGAACGTATTCTGTAATTAGTTTGGCTCTATTATGTGTGTTTTAAATACACACAATAGAGCTGCAATAGACTCATCTATACAGCCTATCTTGTTTATAGCTCGCACCTCATACACTTCCATTAAAGGCCAAACAAACTAGCGAAGCATTAATTATCACTTGCATTATTTAAAAAATAGGCTGAAAATTAACTGTCTATAAATACAGGTGATGTTTTGGTGAATTCAAATGAAACGACTCAACGTAAAATAATCCATATAGATATGGATTGCTTTTATGCGGCAGTCGAAATGCGTGATAATCCGCAATACCAAAATATCCCCTTAGCTATTGGCGGTAAAAGCGAATCTCGTGGAGTGCTATCAACCTGTAATTATATTGCCCGAGAATTTGGTATTCGCTCTGCTATGCCGAGCTTTAAAGCGAAACAATTATGTCCAGATTTAGTCATTATTCCAGGACGTATGCAGGTTTATGTAGAAGTCTCCAAAAAAATAAAAGAGATTTTTTACCGTTACACTGATTTAGTTGAGCCGCTGTCGCTAGATGAAGCATTTCT